>JAIRZF010000205.1 GCA_031267385.1 Dysgonamonadaceae bacterium
CAGAAATTGTGGAAAAGGAAAAAAGAAGTTCAAGAGAATTTTTACGAGTTAGTAAAAATGCCTAATTCAGAAGGTTCTTCCGTTGTTTACGCAGGTTCTGTGCCTAAATTGGCTCCTTATAACCCTATGGAATTGGAGTAAGTAAATAATTACTATCGTATGAAATACCTTTTCCTTCTTCTTTGCTTCTTTCCTTTGCTTGTTTCCTCCCAAACGACCACTCTTACGGGTGTGGTGAAAAACAAGCAAGGCGAACCCTTGGCGGTCAACGTAACCGTGCAAGCTAAAGGCAGCAACACGATTTCCGGTTTTACAACTTCCAATGCCGAAGGAAAATACAGCCTGACCTACAACGGTACAGCCGATACTCTTGTTGTGAGTATTTCAGGGATTATGGCCGGAAAGCACTACCGGACTGTCCCCAATCACTCCGGACAGGTAGATTTCAACATTGAAGAAAAAACCCTGGAGTTGAAAGAGGTAACCGTAACCGCTACTCCGATTCGTCGTACAGGAGATACACTCAACTATTTAGTTGGAGCTTATGCCGGACAAAACGACCGTACCATCGAAGATGTATTGAAGAAAATGCCGGGCATTGATGTAAACGAGTCCGGAACCATTTCCTACAACGGGAAGAATATCAACAAATTTTACGTCGAAAATCTGGATCTTTTGCAGGGACGTTATGGGATTGCCACTAAAAATATTGTCGCTAAAGACGTGGCTTCCGTTCAGGTCATGGAGAACCACCAACCGATCAAAGCCCTGAAAGACAAAATTCTTTCCGACCAGGCCGCCATCAACCTCAAACTCAAGGATAGCGCCAAAGGAACACTGGCATTGACCGCTTTGGCCGGAGCAGGCTACGAACCGGCGATGTGGAATGCCGAATTAGTCGCCATGTATTTTGCCTCGGGGAAGCAAAATATCAGTACCTACAAAGGCAATAATTCCGGACGGGATATCGCTTCGGAGTTCAATTCGCATTACGACTACGAACGGGTCAGTCCCGGTGATGGTAGCCTGCTGTCCATTACCGAACCGTCTACCCCTCCTGTGGATAAGAAACGTTATCTTTACAATACGTCCAACAGTATTTCCTCCAACCAGTTGTTCAAAATAAAAAAAGACCTGGAATTTACCGCCAATGCCCTTTATTACAATGACCGGGTGAAAAAAGAAGGATATTCGCTTTCCGAACAGTTCCTGCCTGGAGATACCTCCCTGCGGATTGAGGAGCAGGTCAAAAGTCTGACAAAAACCGACAATCTGGAATTGGCTTTCCGGCTGAATTCCAATACGGAAGGTGAATTTTTCAACAATGCCCTGAATTTCAAGGGCGCCTGGAACAACGACCGGGGAACGGGAATTACCCGGAGCAATGCCCGGAATATGGATGAAACCATCTCGCAGCATTTGTATAAACCGGCATTTGCCGTAGATAATACCCTGAACATGATCAAAAACATCGGGAAAAAGACCTACAAATTCTATTTCTCTGCGGCTTACAGCCACCGTCCCCATAGCCTGACGGTCACTCCCGTCGATTACTTCGGAGACGACCGGTTAGTTTCCCTGGAACAAAATGTGGTTTCAAAAGATTTTTCATCCCTCCTCCGGGGTTCGTATGGGTTAAAGATGGGAAATATAAACCTGGATTATGAACTTTGGGGAAGCGCCAACGTGCGAGGTATGGATACCGAACTGAATGGAATTGATACCTTTGGGTTATCTGTTCCCTCAACCGATTCCCTCCGGAATGACCTTTGGTACAATACCTACCAGGTAGGGCTGAACCAAAACTATACGTATAAATCCGAAGGGAAGTTCAAAGCCAGCCTTTCACTTCCGGTTGTCAACTATACCCTGACAGTAGACGACCGGATTCCGGACAATTTTACGCGTTACAACCGTTGGATTGTCAGTCCATCCCTTTCGGCTTCCTACGACCTGACACATGAGTTGTCCGCTTCTGCAGGAGCCAACTTCAGGAAAGCTTACGGCAATATGAGCGATGCTTACACCGGATATATCATGCACTCGTACCGCAGTTTGCTTCGCAATACAGTCGACCGGTTGTTCGAGACCCGCTCCGGAGGAGCTAATGCATCGCTTCAATATCGTGATGCTTTCCGGGCTTTCTTCCTCAACGCCGGCTTCAATTATGGAAAATCGTGGAAGAACCTGCTGTACGGTTACGATTACCGGGGTATCATGCAAGTCAAGACAACCATCGACCGTCCGACAGAATCCGAGAACTATGGGCTGAACATCATAGCCAGCAAGGGAATCCGTTTATGGCGAACCACTTTCCGCATTTCGGGCGGATACAACGAAAGCCGGGCAGAACAATTGATCCAGAACGAAATTCTGAATTACCGTTCGGAAAGTTACCGGGCAGGCGCATCCGTCCAAACCAGCCCCGCAGACTTCATGAGTCTGAATTACAATTTCAATTGGTCGCAAAGTCAGAGCTTTGCCGAGAAATTACCCGGACGTTTTCCTCCCATGCGCAGTCATACGCATGCAGTGAAAGCCTGGGTTTTTCCAAGCAAGTCCGTCAGTATCAACTTAGGTGGCGACTACAGCTACAACAGCGCCGTGAGTAACCGGAATACCACTTTTGCCGATGCCGAAATCAAATACAAACACAAACAGACGGAATGGGGGGTGGAATGTAATAACCTGCTCAATGCCAAACAGTATGTTTCAGCGTCCTATACCGACATCAGCACGTATTATTACAGCTATGACCTTCGCCCCAGGAGCTTTTTGTTAAAAGTGAGGTTTAAGTTGAAGTAAATCCAATTCAAATGTTTAACTTTGAACTCTTAAATAAACTTCCGTTTTACGTGGTTGCCTGGTTACCATAGATGCGATGGGCTGTCAACGGGAGATCGCCGCCAGGATAATCGAAAAAGGAGGTGATTATCTTTTAGCCGTCAAAGGTAATCAAGGTTGTTTGGAAGAAGATGCCGGACGAACTCCTCCAAAGAAAATGCAGAGGTGATTGGCAAAGGTGTTTAAAATGCGTTGGCCCTGCTGTTTTTTCAAAATCATTTGCAAAACAAAAAAATAGTTTGTATCTTTGCGCTCAGTATTAATTATAATCCAATATTAACTATGATTCCTGTTTACAGCCTTAAGATACTTTTTATTTCCAGTATACTGATTTTATTATTCTGTTTCGTTTCATACGTACATCATTTATTTTCAAAGCGCAAGTTTTGCGTGCTCGTTTCACGTCATAAAAAAGAAACGGTTGTTGATACATTCCGGGAATTTTTGTATAAAATTTGGAATGAAAAGTGGTATGAGAGGTATGGAGGCTCTACTACTTGCCGTAGGTAGTAGTACAAAGTGTCTGATTAGCATGTAGTTACAGTTATCACGAGAAAGTGAACCCCAAAGGTTTTTTGTTTTTGGATTCACTTTTTTTCGTTTTTAAACCTTTCTGGTACTTAAATTATTAAGAAATAAGAGCGTGAATTTTCATACTTATGCGGATAAATCTCCATACTTATGCGGATAAATTTCCATACTTATGCAGATAAATTTTCATACTTATGCAGATAAATTTTCATACTTATGTTTTTTTACGTCCCTACGCCATTCTCTAACGCATTAATTTGCAGCAATTTAAGAATTTGCAGTTATTTAAATGTTTGACAAAAATATATTAATAATTGTATTTTGCGATACCGAAACCGCCCCTGAAACACAATAATCTATGAAACGAGCATGCAAAACTTGCACCCAAGCGCATGAATTACGAAGTAATCGACGTAGTCAACAATGACGCGAGTTCCATATGACCTTTAAAAAACAAATTGTGTACATATGAAACAAAAAAATAATAACTTTGCCATTGAATTGTAACAAAAACAAAGATGGCATTGATAAGATCCGTCCGGGGGTTTACTCCCCAAACAGGTAATAATGTATTTTTAGCAGACAATGCGACAATCGTTGGTGATGTGATTATGGGTGACGATTGCAGCATTTGGTTCAACACTGTACTTCGTGGAGACGTAAATTCTATTCGTATCGGTAATCGCGTAAACATTCAGGATGGTACAGTTGTTCATACATTGTATCAAAAATCAATAACAGAAATTGAAGATGATGTATCCATCGGTCACAATGTTGTGATTCATGGAGCTAAAATTGAGAAGGGAGCTCTCATTGGAATGGGGGCGATTGTCCTCGATCATGCAGTTATCGGAGAAGGATCCCTGATTGCAGCGGGTTCTGTTGTATTAAGCGGTACCCGGGTTGAAGCCGGAAGTATTTATGCCGGAGTTCCCGCAAAATTTGTAAAAAAAATAGATCCGGAACAATCCAAAGAAATGAATCAAAAAATTGCAGCCAATTATGTGATGTACTCCGGTTGGTATAAAAAATAAAATATTAACGTATGAGAAAATCGGTTTTAATAATTCCCGTAATTTTCGGTCTGATTTTTATGTTCGGTTTATCCGGATGTAAAAAGAATCCTAAGGCGGTGGATAATTCCATCACGTTTGATTCATTGGCCTTAGCCGAAACTTATTATCTGAATTCAGATCCAAAACAACCAAGTTGTAATCTGCAAGTGAATTTTATCTATCCGGAAACATATAAAGATGAAAAAATCTTGTCCAAAGTCCGGATGTTTTTCATCGGTAAGGTATTAGGAGGAAATTACATCGAACTGAATCCGGGAAATGCCCTCAAAAGTTACAGGAATAAATACATTGAAAATTTCAAACAATTTGGACAACGGGTTTTGGGAAAAGATTCACGGGCAGACGACGAAATGGAAGATGAAACAGGCTTCTCTTATTATTTGAAACTCAGCAATACGGTTCCTTATAATAAAAATAATATCCTGTCGCTCCTGGTCGAAAATAATGTTTATGAAGGAGGGGCGCATGGTTCCCACGGCATTTATTGCTATGTATTCGACTTGTCTACAGGCTCATTCTTAACCGAACAACAGATTTTTACCGAAGATTATAAAAAAACGCTGACTTCAATTATTGTGACTAAAATTACCAAGGCAAACGGTTTGAAAGACCCTGTGGAACTGGAAAATAATGGTTACGGCAGCATTGAAGACATCGCTCCCAATAATAACTTTTTACTTGATGATCAGGGAATCACTTACTATTTCAATGAAAATGAAATAGCGGCTTACGTCATGGGAATTTCCAAAGTTTTTATTCCTTACAACGAAATTTCTTCTTTCTTACGGAAAGACGGAATCGTGGCCAAATTAGCAAAATAAAAACCTTGATTCAGGTTAACATTGAAAGACATGGAACTTATAAAAAAATATTTTCCGGATATTACCGGAAAACAAACTTCTCAATTCGCAGCGCTATATGACCTATATACGGATTGGAATAGTAAAATAAATCTGATTTCGCGTAAAGATATCCATAATTTGTATGAAAAACATATACTACATTCATTGGGTATTGCAAAAGTGATCCGGTTTACCGACAATACTGCAATCCTGGACGTCGGTACCGGCGGTGGGTTCCCGGGGATTCCTCTGGCAATCCTGTTCCCTGATTGCCGGTTTTTGTTGGTGGACAGTATCGGAAAGAAAGTACGTGTTGCAGAAGATATTGCCATCCGGATCGGATTGGAAAATGTCGAATGTCGACATTGCCGTGTAGAAGAAGAAAAACGGAAGTTTGACTTTATTGTCAGTCGGGCGGTAATGCCATTGTCCGATTTAGTGAAAGTCTCAAGAAAAAATATAATCAAAGAACAACAAAATGCCATTCCCAACGGTTTTCTATGTCTGAAAGGGGGAGAATTACAGGCGGAATTACAACCATACAAAAACAAAGTTGTGGTTTATGAACTGAACAGGTATTTTAAAGAAGAATCTTTCGATACAAAAAAAGTAGTCTATCTTCCTTTGTAATAAAAAAATAATTCCATGCAGATTTATAAATTTGAATTCAATCAGATATGCGAAAATACTTATCTGATCCGGGATGAAGCAAATGAAGCCGCTATTATTGATTGTGGCGCATTTTTCCCGGAAGAAAAAATGCAACTGGTACGTTTTATGGAGAAAAATCAGCTGCATCTGATCCGGTTGTTAAATACGCATCTTCATATGGATCATACATTCGGCAATGGTTTTATTTATGAAACCTACAATATTTTGCCGGAATATCACCGGTTGGAAGAAACCATGCCCAACCGGAAAGATCAGGCGAGGAGCTTTGGTATTATAATAAACGAGCCGGATTTACAGGCGGCAAATCATATAGAAGATGGCGACATTGTTGCCGTTGGTACGGTTGAGTTTAGAGCATTGTTGATCCCGGGACATTCTCCCGGAAGCCTCTGTTTTTATTCCGAAAAAGACGGCTGTGTTTTTTCCGGAGACGTCCTTTTTAACGGTAGTATCGGGCGATCTGATCTTTGGGGTGGTAACATGGAACAATTAATTTCCGGGATCAGAGAAAAGTTATTAACTTTGCCCGACGATACGGTAGTTTATCCGGGACATGGTCCCGCGACAACTATTGAAAACGAAAAAAAGAATAATCCTTATTTAAAAATAGTGTAAACCATTAAATCCAAATTTCCATGCATTACGACGCATTTGTAAACAGACACATCGGTATCAACGACGCAGATATGAAAGAGATGTTGGCAAAAATCAAAGCTGCCGGTCTTGAACAACTTATTGAGGAAACAATTCCTCAAAATATCCGGCTAAAAGAAGAGCTGGATCTGCCGTTCGCAATGACTGAAAGGGAATATTCCGAACACATTACAGAACTGGCTTCCAAAAATGAAATTTTCACTTCATACATAGGAATGGGATGGTACGATACGGTTACTCCGGCGCCAATCCTGAGAAATGTGTTTGAAAACCCCTGCTGGTACACTTCCTATACTCCCTATCAGGCCGAAATTTCACAAGGTCGACTCGAAGCTCTACTGAATTTTCAAACCATGGTGAGTGACCTCACGGCTCTTCCATTGTCTAACTGTTCATTGCTCGACGAAGCAACCGCAGCGGCAGAAGCTGCAAATATGCTTTATGGAATACGCAACCGGGAACAGGTTAAAAATGAAGCGAATGTCCTTTTTGTGGACGACAAAGTATATGAATCTACTTTCGCAGTGATTCATACACGTGTCATTCCCCAGGGGATGAAAATCGTCCGCGGAAATTATAAAACCGTTGAATTCACAGACAAGATGTTCGGAGCCATCGTACAATTCCCGGATGCCGACGGAAATATTGAAGATTACAGGGATTTTATTGCAAAAGCGAATGTAGCCGGAGTAAAAGTAGCCGTAGGAGCCGATATTTTAAGTCTCGTATTATTAAGCCCTCCGGGAGAATGGGGCGCTGAAATTGCGTTTGGAAGTACTCAACGATTCGGTATCCCAATGTATTTCGGCGGACCTTCGGCAGGCTACCTGGCCGCCAAAGATGATTATAAACGTATTATCCCCGGTCGTATCATCGGTATTTCTAAAGATGTTTACGAAAAACGGGCATTACGCATGGCGTTGCAGACACGTGAGCAACACATCAAACGCGAAAAAGCAACTTCAAATATCTGTACCGCCCAGGCATTATTAGCAACGATGGCAGGTTTTTATGCCGTATACCATGGCCCTGAAGGCCTGAAAAATATAGCAGAACGCGTTCATTCCATTGCCGGATTCCTGGCCTCAGAATTAAAAGGCCTCGGATACAAGCAATTAAATGCAAATTATTTTGATACTTTGAAAATCAGTTTGCCCGAAAATGCGTCCTTGAATGTTTTACAGGAAACCGCGCTGGAATGTAAGGTCAATCTGCGTTATTTCGAATCGGGAGAAATTGGTATCAGTGTGGATGAAACAACCATGCTTGAAGATGTGGGCGTTTTGCTTTACATATTCTCGGCTGCAACACAGACGGAATATTTGTTGATCCGGGATGTTCCGCAAAAAATATATTTTGACAAAAATTTGGTGCGTCAATCAAATTTCCTGACACACGAAGTTTTTAACAGTTATCATACGGAAACAGAATTGATGCGTTACATCAAAGTGCTGGAACGCCGTGATATTTCGTTGACTCATTCCATGATTTCACTGGGTTCATGTACTATGAAACTGAACGCCGCCTCTGAATTATTACCCTTAAATCTTCCGGGATTCGCAAATATTCATCCCTACGCTCCGAAAGATCAAATAGAAGGTTATTTGGAATTGATTGAAAATCTTGCTCAATATTTGGGGGAAATTACCGGATTACCCGGAGTCAGTTTCCAGCCAAACTCAGGCGCTGCAGGCGAATATACCGGATTAATGGTGATTCGTGCTTATCAACGATCTTTAGGCCAGGAACATCGTAATGTGATCCTGATTCCTGCTTCAGCTCACGGGACAAATCCTGCAAGTGCAATACAGGCCGGTTTCCAGACAGTCACGGTGGCCTGTGATGAGTTCGGGAATACAGATATCAATGATTTAAAAGTAAAAGCCGGACAATACAAAGATGCCATGGCCGGTTTTATGATCACCTATCCGTCCACGCATGGGATCTTTGAAACCGGTATTGTGGAAATGTGTAAGATCATTCACGATAACGGAGGACAGGTTTACATGGATGGAGCCAATATGAATGCTCAGGTTGGCTTGACCAATCCTGGTTTCATAGGCGCCGATGTTTGTCACCTCAATCTTCACAAAACATTTGCAATCCCTCATGGAGGAGGCGGTCCGGGTGAAGGCCCCATCTGTGTTGCCGGTCACTTGATCCCGTTTTTGCCGTCTCACCCGGAAACTATGGATTCAAATGTGAATACAGTTGCTGCTTCTCCTTATGGAAGCGCCGGTATTTTACCTATCACCTATGGTTATATTCGTATGATGGGTTCTGACGGCTTGGCTTTGGCCACTAAAATGGCGATTCTGAATGTCAACTATCTGGTAGCCTGCCTTGAAAAAGCCTATGGTATCGTTTATAAAGGAGCGCAAGGACGAGTAGGGCATGAATTGATTCTTGAATGTCGGACTATAAAAGATTATTCGGGAATCACAGAGACCGATATTGCCAAGCGATTAGTCGATTATGGGTTCCATGCTCCAACACTTTCTTTCCCTGTTCATGGAACATTGATGATCGAGCCTACGGAAAGTGAAAGTTTACGTGAATTGAACCGTTTTGTGGAAGCGATGCTTTCCATTCGTGAAGAGATCGAAGAAGTTGCAAAAGGAATTGCATCAAAAGACGATAATGTCCTGATCAATGCTCCTCATCCGGAATATGAAGTTGCTGCAGATGAGTGGAAGCACAGCTATCCCCGTAGCAAAGCGGCCTACCCTCTCGAATGGATCAGAGAAAATAAATTCTGGGTGAATGTGGCGCGTGTGGATAATGCTTTCGGTGACCGTAATCTGGTAGCCGTTCAATGTGCATGT
>JAIRZF010000239.1 GCA_031267385.1 Dysgonamonadaceae bacterium
AAAACAATTTGATTTAACGGAAAAAATCTTTGATTCCACTTTAGAAAGTTTCAAACGAAAGACCGAACGGATGGCGCAGGTTGCAAAACCCGTCATAGATAAAGTGTATGAAGAACAAGGCGACCGTTACGAAAATATCCTTATCCCCATCACTGACGGGAAAAGGGTTTATAACATTACCTGCAATCTGAAAGAAGCATACAACAGCGGTTCAAAAGATGTTGTCAAATCGTTTGAAAAATCAATTTTAATGCACACCATCGACGAATCGTGGAAGGAACACCTGCGTGAAATGGATGAATTGCGTCATTCGGTACAAAATGCCAGTTATGAAAACAAAGATCCGTTATTGATTTATAAACTCGAATCATTTGAGTTATTCAAACGGATGGTGGATGATATGAACCGGAAAACGGTTTCTATCCTGATGCGCGGACAAATACCGGTACGCGAACCGGAAAATGTTCGTCAGGCGGCTCCGGAATCAAAAACCGATTACAGCAAATACCGTACTCAAAAGGACGAAGTTGCGGAAAACCGTCGCAGACAAGGTGAAGTTGCAGCCCGCGATACTCGTGAACAACAGGCTCATCAACCTATTCGTGTGGAAAAAACTGTGGGACGGAATGATCCTTGTCCCTGCGGTAGCGGTAAAAAATACAAAGCCTGTCACGGGAAAATATAATTTATAAGCTTACGACAATGAGATCTATCAGACAAAAAAGAGTCGCCGCAATTCATGATATCTCCGGTTTCGGGAGATGTTCGTTAACAGTTGCATTACCAATTATTTCATCTTCGGGGGTAGAGACTGTAGTAATGCCTACAGCCGTATTATCCACACATACCGGAGGTTTTACAGGATATACCTACCGCGATTTAACAGACGACATGCGTCCGGTCACTCAGCACTGGAAATCATTAAATCTTAATTTTGACGCCATCTATACCGGTTTCTTAGGTTCATTTGAACAACAGGATATTGTTGTCGAATTTTTCGAAAACTTTAAAAACGAAAATAACCTCGTCATCGTTGATCCCGTCATGGCCGATAATGGTGAACTGTATAAAATTTTCACTCCGGAATTTGCCGTTGGTATGAGAAAAGTGTGTAAAAAAGCGGATATTATCATTCCAAACCTGACTGAGGCGTCTTTATTAGTAGGAGAAAGATATAATCCGGGCCCTTATACGGAAGACTACATTGAGGATATATTGAGAAAATTAGCTGCCCTGGGGCCTGATCGTATTGTTTTGACCGGAGTCTTTTTTGACGATGTGCACCTCGGAGCAGCTTCTTATATTAATTCCACAGACGAAATTTCTTATGCTTTCTCAAAACGTGTACCCGGTTACTTTCACGGTACGGGCGATGTATTCGGCAGCGCCCTGATATCGGCATTGATGAATGATTTCGATCTGCATCAGGCTACAGAAATTGCTGTCCGGTTTACTACAAAGAGCATTCAGCGTACTGCTGAAGCTGAAACGGATGTCCGCTTTGGAGTAAATTTCGAACAGACTATTCCTGATTTCCTGAAAGACCTGAATTTAGTTTGATCAGGCTTTAGCCCATTGTTCGCGTAATAACTTAACTGCGGCGGGAACTATCACTTCCCGTTCCCCTTTGCATCCACATTCAAAGCTCACATAATGTTGATAATTCAGCATTTTAAGAACTTTGAAGCCGTCGATGTAGTCATCGGCTTCACCGTCTTCACCCGGCATACATCTGCGTTTACGGCTGGCAATATGCACGTGTTGCAGGTATTTCCCGGCAGAGAAGAACGCTCCATAGTCGCTCGTTTCTTCAGACGTCATATGCCAGAAATCACCCAAACAGGTAACCCCCTTGTTGTTAATATCGCGGCAAATAGAGGCTGCATCTGCAACCAGGCGCAAGTAAAAAGCCTCATTCCTGTTAAGCGGTTCCATGATAACTGTTGTATTGTGTTTGACAGCAAAATCGCCTAATGCATTGAATTGTTCACACAAAAAATCACGGGTTTCCTGAGTATGAGGCATCACGGGAGTCTGATGATTGAATGCAGGAACGATGATCACACCTGTCGATCCTAATTCGCCGGCAGCCGTAATAATCTCGTGCATGGTATCTATACATTTCTGACGGATTGCCGGATCTGTGGAAAGTATGAAACCCTCAAAACCGGCACAGATAGCGCTCACTTTGATATTCCTCCCGGAAAGTTCTTTCTTTAGTTCCGGAACTCTGGCGGCCAATCCACGTCCGCCCGGTTCAAAACCAACAATATTGAACTTTTCCATGAAATCGAACTTTTCAGCTAAATTCTTTCCCGGAGCAGTACCTTCCTGAAATGAGATTTTAAGTTCTACATTTTTCACCTGTTCTTCCGCCGTCGGATTCGGACTGAAATTCCCGGCTTTCACATAGCCGGCATTTCCGGTTACGGCAGCTAATGCCACACCGGAAAGGCCTGCTTTCAAAAAATTCCTTCTATTCGTATTTTCCATCATTATTACCAGAATTTTTCATCGTCGTTATTAAGATCCATATC
The DNA here is from genome assembly GCA_031267385.1 of Dysgonamonadaceae bacterium. Lineage (GTDB taxonomy): Bacteria > Bacteroidota > Bacteroidia > Bacteroidales > Azobacteroidaceae > BNXB01. The sequence goes on from JAIRZF010000239.1 coordinate 2,538, forward strand.
AACCTTTTGGTTTTTCTATGAATGGTTTTCCCGGAATAGCAACGGTAAATCCGCTCATATCCATTTTGCCCAGGTTCAGATCTTTTGGAGTATAATCCAGTGTAGAAGCAGTCATAGCTTCCCAGGTAGATTCTTTTCCCGTATAAGCCGATTCACGTCCCATAATAGCAGCCATGTTTGCTACGGCTGTTTCTTCCGACTGCATAATGGATTTTTTAGCACGGATATGATTAATCCAGTTTACATGTTCCAGTGTATACGGGTCTGTTTGTTTATATTGTTCTTTTTCAACCTCGTTATCAAATTTCCAGACTTCATTACCGGCTAAGTCTTTGATGACAGCGCTTCCATTATTGCTATACCAGGAGCCTTTTGTTCCCTGGATAAATTCATTCACGTTATTTGCACATCCGTCAATCTGACGACACATACTATGAAGATGGATCCCATTTTCCATGACAAAATCGACGCTGAAATTATCATACTGGTCGCCGGTAACACGACGTTGACGTGAGCCAAAACCAACTGCAGAAACAGGTTTCAATCCTGTGAACCAAGTAAATACATCAATATTGTGTACATGTTGTTCTACAATATGATCGCCGGATAACCATTTCCAGTTTACCCAGTCCTTGATCATCCATTCGGCATCAGACCATCCTTTTTCGCGGCTTCTGTGCCATAATTTACCACCATTCCAATAAACGATACCGCCGGTAATTTCCCCGATAGCGCCTTCCATGATCTTTTTATAAGATTCTACGTATGAACGTTGGTGGTGACGCTGAGTTCCCGTTACCACACAGAGATTTTTCGCCGCAGCCTGTTTGGAAGCAGCCATAATTGTACGATAACCTGCCGGATCCACACAAATCGGTTTTTCAAGGAAAGCATGTTTTCCTTTTTCAACGGCATATTTGAAATGTTCCGGGCGGAAAAAAGGAGGTGTAGCGTCAATAATCATATCGACTCCCGAATCAACTACTTGTTTGTAAGCATCCAAGCCTACGAAACAATTTTCAGCAGGAACATCAATTCCTTTATCTTTTTTCAATTTATCTCTGAGCTCGTCTACTTTACTCTGAAATGTATCTCCTAAAGCAATGACTCTGAGACCGTTTGCAGCAGCAAGGCAATTATAAATGGCGCCGGAACCTCTGCCGCCACAACCAATAAGTCCAACTTTCAATTCTTGTCCATCGCCGGCAAGATCCGGCAATTCGGGAATATAATACTCTCCCGGAGCTTTTAAAGGGATCAATTTTACGCCCTTATCTCCTCCACACGATGTCAAAACAGAGGCGGCTCCTGTTGTACCAACAGCAGCAGTCAATCCGACCATTGCAGAACTCTTCAAAAAGTTTCTTCTGTTGAATTTGTTATTTTCCATGATTTTATGAATTAGTTTAATTTCACTATTATATAAGCATTATTTTACTATATCGGCTTCACAAACTATCCTGAAACCAATTCCACGAATATCGGAATACCACCAGATACTCTTTGGAATTTGAGGATCTGTTTTCAGCCAGGCGTCGTGCCGGGTATAATCCCGGGTTGCACAACGGACATCTGAAGCATCTGAAGTATAATTACCTCCACGTACCACGTATTCATCTCCGGTTTGCTCTTGGGGATTCGTAACAGACTCCGGTGTTTTTGAATAAGCCTGAGGATCATACTTATCGGAACAATATTCCATCACATTGCCAAGCATATTCTTCAATCCGAACGGATTTGCTTCAACGGCAGACGGTTCTTGTGTCTTATTCTTGCCGACATTGGTATAAACCACGTATTTACCGATCTCATCCGTTTTAGCAGAGAAGAACTTTCTCAGGAAACCTTTATTTGAAAAATCTTTCGGATTTCCATTGAAGAAATACGGGGTTTCAGTCCCGCCCCGGGCTGCATATTCCCATTCCGCCTCAGTCGGCAAACGGTATTTTTTCCCCGTTTTCTTAGACAACCAGAGACAGAACGTTTCTGCAGCATAATGGGTCATCGTGATTGCAGGACGATCACCCCCACCCCATCCCTGATCCGGAAAACCAAACGGAGGCGTAGGGCCGGAAATTGCATCTACATCCGGACGACTGTTATTGTCGTATATCATTTCAGGAGCAATACGTCCTTCCGACATTGTCTGAGCATAAAATGCCCAATATTGATCCCAGGTTATTTCAATTTCAGCCATGAAAAAACGATCCAGGCTCACATTTCTTACCGGAGCTTCATCTTCTTTATGAAATGTTTCTTTTTCAGCGCTTCCCATTTTGAAACTACCTCCGGGAATCGCTTTCATGGAAATGGAAACCGTTGTTCCGGGAACAGTTTCAACAAAATCCTCAAATCCGGTCACTTCTGTCGGGGTTTTATAATATGCGCCGGTATCCGTGACCAAAGCCGTTGTTCCGGGAATTCCGGTCATCCTGGAATGTTTATAGTTAGGATTATAATGTCCTGCATCCAAATGGCAACTTATACACTGCAAATCGAGTTTTTTTTCATTTTCTTCGTAATACAAATGAGCTGTAATCCCATCATCTGAAATATTTTGAGGAAATAAATTCCGGTGACATTCTTTACAGGACTGATTGGGAACGAATTTTACGGCATGTTCCAACTGTGATTTGGATTCCCAATCGAAGTCAGCGCTATCTTTAGTCAGATAACCCCAAACGTCCTGCATCCCCAATTTCAATTTGGCGGTATAATAATTCCAGGTATTATGTTTTGGGGGGAGGTGACAATCGACACAGTGTACAGTCACACCACTTTCATTGTTTACGTGCACGGAAAGTTTCCAGGAATCTTCCGTATGAGGATGTACGTGACACATCATACAGGATTCATCCGACGAAAAATAAACGGAAGTCTGATACACCGATAGTGATAAAATAACTCCTGTTACAAGTCCAAGCAGTATAAAAAACCATTTATCCCTGAATAAACGTTTTTTGTACTTTTGCTTTTTGGTTGCAGTCAGTTTTTTCCAGAAAGCCATTACAATTGTTTGTGTTTTTCGAAAATTAGCGAGTAAAGTTAATCAATTTGTATGTAAAGGGGTATACATTAATTTATTTTAACATATTTACATTCGATCAGGAACATCTATTCCCAACAATCCGAATCCACTTTTGATCACTTTACCGACATTTTCAGATAATATTAAACGAAATTCCCTCAGATCCGTATTTTCTTCTTTCAAAATAGAATAATCATGATAAAACTGATTGTATTCTTTCACCAGTTCATAAACATAATTTGCGATCACAGCCGGACTGAAAGTATCTGCCGCTTCTTTTACAATTACAGGAAATTCAGCAAGCATTTGAATCAGATTTTCTTCTTTTTCACTCGATTGCAATGTCGCTGCCGGTGATTCCGGCAAAACAATACCCTGTTCTGCAGCTTTACGCAATACCGACTGGATCCGGGCATAGGTATATTGAATGAAAGGCCCCGTGTTTCCATTAAAATCAATAGATTCTTTGGGATTGAATACCATGTTTTTACGGGGATCCACTTTCAGGATAAAATATTTCAAAGCTCCAAGACCTACAATCTGAGAAACTTTTCTCGCTTCTTCTTCCGAATATCCATCCAGTTTTCCCAACTCATTGGAAGTCTCCTGTGCTGTTTCTATCATTTCGGCAATCAGATCATCAGCATCGACAACAGTGCCTTCTCTCGATTTCATCTTACCTTCGGGCAATTCGACCATACCATAGGAAAAATGTACCAGGCCTTTTCCAAATTCAAAGCCCAATTTGTCGAGCAGGAGCGAAAGTACCTGGAAATGATAGTTTTGTTCATTTCCTACCACGTATACCATTTTATTGACAGGATAATCATCAAAACGCAATTTTGCCGTACCTATATCCTGAGTCATGTATACGGAAGTCCCATCTCCCCGTAAAAGAAGCTTATTGTCCAATCCGTCCGCAGTCAGATCCGCCCAGACGGAACCGTCGTCCTGTTTATAAAAAACACCTTTCTCAAGACCTTCCAGAACTTTTCCTTTACCTTCCAGATAGGTTTGTGATTCATAATATATTTTATCAAAATCAACTCCAAGGGCTTTGTAAGTCTCATCAAATCCGGCATATACCCAGGTATTCATTTTCTCCCAGAGAGCGACTGTTTCCGGATCACCGGCTTCCCACTGACGGAGCATTTCACGCGCTTCCGCCATCAGAGAAGATTGAGCTTCTGCCGCTTCTTTGCTTAATCCTTTAGCCTGAAATTCCTGCAACTCTTTTTTGTATTCTTTATCAAAAAGGACATAGAAGTCCCCAATCAGGTGATCTCCTTTTTTACCGGTAGATTGCGGAGTAGCGCCATTTCCCCATTTTTTCCAAGCCAGCATCGACTTACAAATATGGATCCCCCGATCATTTACGATGTTGGTCTTCACAACATTGTTCCCGTTGGCTTTCATGATCTCCGCAAGACTATATCCCAATAAATTATTCCGGATGTGTCCCAGATGCAAGGGTTTATTGGTGTTAGGGGATGAATATTCTATCATCACCAGGGGCGAATTTTCCGTTGCTTTCTGTGTGCCGAAATCATTTGTTTTATGAATACCGGCCAATACATCCACCCAATACGAAGAGGATATGACGAGATTCAGGAATCCTTTGATCACATTGAAATCAGTAATTGCAGGCTCATTTTCTTTCAGATACGCTCCTATTTCCAGGGCTGTCTGTTCCGGATTTTTCTTTGAAACTTTCAACAATGGAAATACGACTAAAGTCAGATGTCCTTTGAATTCTTTTTTTGTTTTTTGCAACTGGACAAGAGATGAATTTACCGTTTGCCCGTATAGTTTTCCTATTGATTGATGTACCGACTGTTGTATATTCATGATTTACTTTTGATTTTCAGGATGCAAAGATAAAGCATATTTGAATCTATTACGCCATCCGGGTCAAAAAAAACACGCTTAATCATACCTTAATATTTTTTTCCATCACATACGCTTTCACTTCGATCTTACTGCCGGTAGCAGAGGTGAACACCTGTTGACTTTTTTCGTATCTTTACCCCTGGAAACAAAGCAAATAAGAAGAAATGAAATCAGTATTGGATATCGCCGAGCATATTGCAAATAAATACGATACAAAACTTCAACCGGAAGAGTTGCAGCAACTCGCATCCATCATGGATTTCCGGGAATTGAAAAAGGGCGAAGTGTTCCTGAATCAGGGGCAAACAGCCAAAGACATTCTTTACATCCATTCCGGTACGATGCGGCTGTTTTACTACAAAAAAGGGCGCGACATCACGGAACATTTCGCCTGTGCGGATACGCACTTTGTTTACAGTATTATCAGCCTGTTTCAAAAACGGCGGACGGAACTCCTGATTGAAGCGCTGGAACAGAGCATTGTCTATACCATTAATTATGATAAACTGAAAGCGCTGCTGTTACAAATACCCCAGCTGGCAAAATTATATATCAACATATTGGAAGAAGGCTTGACCATCTCCCAGAAAAAAGCAGACTCCTGGCGAATGGAAACCGTGAAAGAACGCTACGAAAGATTCTTCCGTGAGTATCCCGCCGTCGTGAAAATTGCATCCGTCAATCACATTGCATCCTACCTGCTGATGGCTCCGGAATCATTAAGCCGGGTGCGGGCGGGGATTTAATATTTCTTTTTCATCACATACGCCTCCACTTCGATTTTCCCGGCGGTAGCAGCGGTGAACGCTTTGTAGTGTGCGCTGTTGTGATGGGCGTCTATGGCGGCCTGGGAAACCCATTCTTCAACGAAGGTATATTTCAACGGGTTGTCGTTGTGTTGGTAGAGAATGTAGGAAACACACCCTTCTTCCTGACGGGTACCGGCGACAACAGCCTGAAAGGTTTTTTCAATATCGGTCTGGTATTCCGCGGTGGTGGTTATGTGGGCAACGATAAGCAACTCGGCTTTCTTCGCCTGAGCGCTCTCTTTCGTGGAAGACGGTGAGGTACATGCGGCGGTGAATGACAGTGTCAGACAAATAGCTGACAACAGGAATCCTGATTTTAAAATTGTTTTCATACGTAAATAATTTAATTTTTGTTTGTAAAATATTCTATATCTGTTTATTATTGTGATTGAAAAAGATACTCTTTCAGGGATTTAACCGTATGGAAAACAAATGCCTGATTGTGTTCCAGTAACCGGTCTGTATCAGCTGATTTAGCCCAGCTTGCGGATAGACATTGTACTCTTGCCTGATTACAGGATATTATATCCGAAACGGTATCACCAATATAGACCAGTTCGTACGGAAATAAGTTGTATTTGCATTGGATAACCGCCAGCGCTTCCGGTTTTATATTCCGGTCGGGAGCGCCTGTCTCTATAAAGTCAAAGCTGTTTTTCATGCCAAATCGTTCCAGAGTGATTTGACAACTCTTTTCCCCTTTTCCGGTAATCAATACTACTGTAATATTCCGGCTTTTCAGTTCTGCAATAAGTTCCTTTATTCCTTCAAATGGCGCGGGACAGGCGCTGTGAGCCTTTTGATATTGAATATAAAAATCGCTTAATGCTTTTTCCCGGTATTCTTCATCTACCATTTTCCGTATCATTCCCTCTTCGTTTAATCCGAAAGTTTGAATAACATCCTGTTCCGAAAGTTGTCCGTTAAA
>JAIRZF010000329.1 GCA_031267385.1 Dysgonamonadaceae bacterium
AGCGCTGAAGTCGATTTGGGTGAATACGGCAGTTACGGAGGCAGCGCATCGACTTCGGAATTTGGATTCAACCTCGGCGGCGGCGTCGACTTCCGCCTGACCGACAAGCTCATCCTCAATGCCGAACTGAAATACAAGCTCGGTAGCACATGGGACAGGCTGCTGCTTTCGGCAGGGCTGGCTTATAAATTCTAATTGAAAATGAAAATGAAAGGTTGAGAATTAATTTTCAACTTTCAACCCAACAAGCCTTCTTTGGATTTATGTCCAAGGGAGGCTTTTTCGTTGCCAAAGACACCGCCCGGGGAATTCTTCGCTTCATAACTCAATTTTTTTAATGGTTCAAAATTACTTCTAATTGAGTTGTATGTGATTTTTTCAAAAAAAAACTCTACGTTGAAAAAAGAATTTCAACGTAGAGAATTAAAAAATCAATATTTTATCTTATTGGACAATGATTTTAGACACCTGTTTCCCGGTATTTTTTTTCACTTCTATAATATACGTTCCGGGGCGGTCGATGCTTTGTTCTACGAAGTTACCGCCGGTCTTTTGTTCGGATATTTTAACTCCCGAAACAGTATAAATGGAATAAATACCGGTCGCGGCATCTTGAAACTTTTCGCCCGGTACGATACGGAACGGTTGTCCTGCTTTTACAGGACTGGGATAAACGGTCAATTGATTATTTCCGGAAGGCGATTCCATGCCGGTGTCTAATCTACCGGAAACAGTAATGTCGATGTGGTTTGTTACTTTTACGGTCAGGCTGTATTTACCGTCACTTACAGCAGGTTGTACCTGTTCTCCGTCGACAGCAACCTTCAAGTCCTTCAGATTCGGCATTATGGTAAAATCAACCGTATAATCGCTGTCTTCGTTCTCATATTGAATACCGGCCTGCGAAGTGACGATGCCTTCGCTTGTTTTCACATTCACTTGGAATTTCAGCGGCTCAGGCACGGGCAATTGTTCTTCGGGCGCTTTGGTTCCGGCATTAAATTCGGCTACCTGTATGGAACTTCCGTTTGTTTCGTTCCAGTCTTCGATCGTCACCTTGATGTAACGGTAGGATACGGCTGGAAAATTGATCGTTATTTCATTTTCATTTTTCACATAGTCGATGGGATAATGTTCCACAACCGGAGTGAAAGTTGAATTGTCATTCGATCCGAAAATCGTCAATTGCCTTGCTCTTATATATTCGGAGGAATTTCCTCCTGCGGTGCGGTGCATATAGCTCACGTAATTAAACGATTTTTCGGTTTTCATATCGACGGTAAATGACGGAATGTAATCGTCAGCGCCCGTTACGCCTTCGTATGTTTTTCCCGGTTTGATAAACGAAAATGCGGTAGTCGTATTGTTATCGATCATATACCTTACATTGTCGCCTCCTACTGTCGCGTCGGGTATGCCGTTTTCAACGGAAACGGTTACCGTCCAGTCCGACCGGTCTATCGGAGTGACTGCATTTTCAGGACTGGAGGAAGTGATGCCTTTCAACGGCAGGGGAATCCAGGCCGGAGGGTTCTGTCCGGTTATCATTGTACATTCTTCGGCGGATTCCGGCAGGGGAACAATATCGCCTTTTTTGAGTGCATTTCCCATTTTTGCACGTAACTTGGCTTTCACCTGTTCTTCGGAAACCCGGATACCCCACCGGTTGAAATAGTCGGTCAGGTCGTAACCCGATACCTGGGAAGCTTTCCATATCAGGTAAGCGCGCCGGTCGTCGGCTCCGCCTCCGGTTATTTTTTCTTCCCGCACAACCCGGTGCAGTCGTTTGTAAAAATCATCTCCGAAAATCAGGAACAACTGTTCCCAGACCATAAAACGTAATTCGTCGCGATTAAATCCGGTAACGGCTTCCAATTCGCTGTCCGGCATATCGTATATCCGTTTCGAGAAAAAAAGTTTCAGATAGGAATTTTGGGCTTGCGTCCATCGTGCAGCGACGGTACGGTTGTAACTTGCACCCTGGATAGACCTCTCTACCACATAAGAGTAAATATTGACGGTCGATTCGGTCGACTGGTTAATCTGGTAAGCCGGTTGTTGGTGCTGGTGCCCCAATTCGTGTCCCAGCATCCAGGAATTGTTGCTTGCGGTTCCCAATTTGGTCAGGTAACGGAGACGGCTACCGTGGGGGTATCCGGTATATCCTGTTGAATTGGCGTGGGGACTGGAACTGGTGTTTTCTGTCAGTAAGAACCTTACTTCTCCTGCTTTCAGACGATGATGCAGGGGATTCGGATCGTTGTTGTCCATACCGCTTATCCCGTCTTCTTGTGCGAGCAAATCGTGGAGGGAAATCATCCAGTCGTCTTTCTTTTCGCTAACGGAATATTGTTGAGCTGCTTCACTCGTGGCGACGATCACTGCATAATCGGAATGATAAAGCACGTCGGGGGTTTGGTAGGCTTGCATCATTTCAGTAAATTCCGCATCGGTAGTAACTCCGAAAATGTAATGAGGCGCACGCACGTGTTCGCTATTTGCGGTAAAGGTTATTTTCGCCAGGCCTTTCGGTTCGGAACCGCCGTCCTGAAGAAAATCCAACCAGACAAGACCGCCTGTAGATGCATCAATCGTATTGATTCCGGCTTTCAGAGTAGTCCGGATTCCGGTATTCCTGCCGTCTACGTTGAATCCCATGGTTCCCACGGTGAGCACGGGCATCACATCCAATTCTGCGGCGGTAAGGATTTCAACTTCTACTTCCACTTTTTTCCCGGCGCTTACATAAAACCCCGTAGGCTGCCTGTCGTACTTTTTATGTCCCTGGCACAAACGAATCCGTTCCTTTTCCGCGCTGTTGATCTGTTTAAGCTCGATGGTTGTTGGATAAGGAGTTGTAATGGTCGCATTTGAAACAATAGAAATAATTAAGGCGATTGATAATGTAAATAATATTTTTCGTATCATAAAAAATTCATATTAAGTTTGTAATTAAGTAATGGCTTGCTGATAAGCTTCTTTTTCCGACATTTCTTTCAATTGGATCACGATAACAAAAGGCGCTTCCGTATTCCGGATATTTTCAGGAATGAGAATATCATAATAAGAAGCCCCTGTTTTGTCGCGATAGAAAGAACCTTGTTTCCCGTTACCGTTGATTCCGGCAGGTTGTCCGTTCGAGAGAAATTCCGCATTTTCGATGACGGTTATTTGTCCTCTTGTCTTGCTTCTGGGAACTTTTACCCGTATTCTGTTATTCATTGGTTTATTGAATACGGCGAGGTAAATCTTGTTATTTTTTTGAGTGGAAAAGCCCCAGTCTTGTTTTTCAAGCACAGAATGGTGGGTTCCATAGACGGCATCACCAAACACTTTCATCCAATTACCGACGCTTTCTGCTATTTCCGCTTCTTCTTTCCGGATATTTCCTTTATCGTCGGGACCGAAGTTGATCACAAAATTACCGTCGAGAGAATTGGCTTTAACGGCCATTTCAATCAGATCGTACGGCGTTTTGATGTAGCTCAACGACCAGTCGCGATGAAATCCCCACTGGTTTTCGGGTATAGTCATCACGCAATCCCAGTCGTTACCACCCGTTTCCGCCAGTGTATTGGGCAGGTTTCTTTCAAACCGCTGGTCGTAGTCGTCGATAAGGACTCCGTTGGCGTCCACATGCCTGTTGCCGAGTTCGTCGGAACGGAAACGGCTACCGATGATCAATCCCTTGTGTTTAGCTCTCAGTTCCATCCCCAGTGAATCGACCCAAGCCGCGTTCTTTACCCAGGCGACATCCCAACTACCGTCGAACCAAAAACCTTTCAACTGTGGATAATTCTCCAGTAATTCTAAAAGTTGATTCCGGGTAAAGGTTTTGAACGTTTCGTAACCGGCTTTTTGCTTGTCGTTCCTGAAAGGATCGTAGTTTTCGCCCTGTTCCCGGTAAGCTTTTCTTACCGTTGCGTCGTTGATGTTTCCACCGGAAATATAACCCGGATGACTCCAGTCTATAATCGAAAAATAGAGATAAACATCGATGCCTTCATCGGTATAAGCATCTACTAAAGCCTTGACGATATCCTTTTTATAGGGCGTGTTGGCGATCGTATATTCCGTGTATTTACTTGGCCACATGCAAAATCCATCGTGATGTTTCGTTGTGAAAATCATGTATTTTGCACCCATCAGTTTTGCCTGTTTTGCCCATTTCACGGCGTCGAAGTCCACCGGATTGAATTGTTCGTATAGCTTGTCATACTCTTCACGCGCGATCAATCCCGAAGAGCGGAACCATTCGGCGGCTCCGGTACTCGTTTTCCCTTTCCATTGTCCTCCGGGAATAGCATACACTCCCCAATGTATGAACTGTCCCAAACCGTATTCGCGCCAACGCTGCATACCGGCGTCGGTACTTTTACCAATCCGGTGAGCGCCGTGTTGCAAAGCCAATGAAGGCTGTTCGAGTTGTTGCGCTTGAAGAGGCACGGATAGAAAAGACAACAGAAAAAATATTACACCGGCAATAACAGGCCGGTGTAATAAATGATTACATGAATACATATACTTCATTGGAATTTATTCGATTACAGTTATTCCTAATCCAAATTCGGCAACTTGTATATTGTAGTTACCGGTTTCACCTGTAACCTGATCTCTATATTGCAGAGCTATTTTAATATACCTGTATGTGTATTCCGTATGTTTCGGATCGGTTGCAGAACCTTTTGTTGCATCGGTTCCATTGTCGATATAGAACCGGTGAACATCGTTATCTGTTGCCGCCAGGTTGCGATTTGGTATTTCGATGTCCGTACCGCCTATCTGTGTCCAGGTCGTATTGTCACTACTTCCGGAGATCGTGATACCCCATGCCCTCATTCCCGGTGCATTGTTATTTCTATGTTGCCAGAGGACATAGCTGAATGTCTGCGCCGACTTCATATCCACCACAAAGAAGGCGGGATCGGTAGTGGTATAATTGTAACCATCCTGTGAATAAGCATCGCCCCGCGGTTTTCTCATATTGAGATATGTAGAACCCAGATTGTCGAACATGTGTTCCGGTTTTCCTGTTGTCCTGGCTCCCGTACTTCCACCATCGGGGACATAATTATTGCCGTCTGCATAAAGATGCGAGGTGGTTACCGTCCAGTTTGCACGGGCGATGTCCTGTTCTTTCTTCACCGCTTCCTGTACAGTCACGTTACAATCCCTGGAAATATTGCTGCCGTCGGTAGTCATTATTGTTACTGTCGTAGTACCGACGCCCACAGGAGATACCTGTCCGTTTGCCGTTACCGTAGCGACTTGTTCGTTGTTGGATTTGTAGGTAATCGTTTTGTCCCAGGTATCATCCGGGGAAATTGTCACACATGAAGCAAGATCAAACGGTTGTCCGTTCAATTTCAGCAAGATATTGCTACCTGCCGCCGTTACATTGATTGCGGTAGCTTTTACTTTATGGTCGATAATAATGACGGGATATGACACTTTCACTCCCGAACCGTCATCGGCAGTAATCGTCAGAGTATCCGTCCCGAAAGCCTTTGCCGTAATTAAACCGCTTGCGCTCACTTCCATCAATTCGGAATGTTTATTTGAATATTTGACCGCCTTGTTGGCCGCATCCTGAGGCATGATGAAAGGCGTGAGTTGCAAAGTTTCATTATCTTTCAGCGAAATCTGCATTATATTATTTGCATAAACAGCTTCCTTTACTGTAACCGCCGTGACTTTCCCGTGCTCATCGTCCGATTTACAACCGGAGAAAACGATACAGGAAACAATACATGCGATGATTAAAGAAGAAATTATTTTTTTCATACGTAACTAATTTAGATGTTTTTGAAATTATCGTTGAATGTCTTCCCAACCCGGCGTTTGCGTCAGGTTTTTATTCAATGTGAGCTGGTCGAAAGGTATAGGCCAGTAGTAGCGTTTATCACTCCAGGGCAACACGCCATCGATCACCCTTGCATCGCGAGGATAGGCGATCAAAAATCCTTCGCTGTCAATCCATACTTCCGTACCGATAACCGCTTTTTTTGCCGTGATACTATTTGCATTGACCGGCGCAGGGGGAGTTGCATTACTTCCGTCATACAATTTTTGCTTTTCAGCCGTGAATTTCATGCCGCGTAAAGGCGTCGTAAACAATTTACCGGCTTTCCAACGCATCATATCCTCATAGCGCAAACCTTCCATGACCATTTCCACACGTCTTTCCCTCCTTATTTCGCGTAATAAAGGGGAAACCGGATAGTCTAATTTTTCTGCATAAATCTTATCTAAACGCGGATCAGCGGGGACATTTTCTTTTGTCAACCGGCTATTGGGATATTTTGTAAAATCGAAACCGGCGCGTTTTCTCAAGACATTGATCGTGTTATCCAAATCATTATTGGTGATAGTTCCCAGTTCAGCCTTGGCTTCAGCCAGCATCAACAATGCTTCTCCATAACGGAACACGATTGCCGTTTGGCGTCCGTTGGTTGTAGCGTCAAAGTCTTCTTTGTCGCACATCCAATGTTTGATGAACCAATAGCCGGTCACGGTCGTACCCGGAGCCGTTGTGTAGTTGTAAGCGATAGCAGGATAAACTATGCCATATTTTGACCTGTCCATGACTCCGGATCCGGGAGTTGAAATGGTGACGTATTCTCCGGGGCGTGCAATAGTTTGACGCAAGCGGGGATCGCGATTCTCCAGTTCCGTCCACAGACCGTCATATCCCCGGAAAAGAGAATTGATGGCGTAATTCCCTTCCGTTCCGCCGGTGTAGATAGGACGTCCGTCTTCGCAAAGATATTCGTCAACAAGACTGCGTGTAGCGCCTTTACTGTAACGTCCGGATGCTCCTCCATTGTTTTGTTCGTAATAGCGCTGGGTGGCATGCCCTTGTTTTTGTCCATCGTAAATTCTGGCCAGGATGGCTTCTTTATGTCCGTCTGTTGCCGGATCTTCTTTAAATGTAAACAGTTTCCAATAAGGATCTGTTCCGGTGTTGTACAACTGGTAACGTCCTGTTTCCACGAGAGCTTCGCTGGCTTTAACACATTCTTCCAGGTATTTATCGGCCGTGTTTTGCAGGCCAAGTTCGGTGTGATATTTCCGGAATGTTCCTTCAAACAAGCAAATGCGCGCTTTCAGGAAATTAGCCATATCGCGGTTAATCCGTCCAATCGGATTTGCACTGTTGTCCTGGATATGTTCCACGGCAAAATTGATACACCAAAGGACGGAATCCATCACCTCTTCGCGTTTTGTGCGGGGAGCATAAAGTTCTTCAGAATCAATGTTCAAGTCTTGAGTATACCAGGGAACATCGCCAAAAATAAGCACTTTCTGATAATAATCATAAGCTTTGAAGAAATAAGCTTCCGCCGCCCATTTGTCCAATTCGGAAGGATCGTTAACCGACTCTTCGGCCTGCCGGTAATTTCGCAGGAAATAATTGACAAGACGTAAATTTTCCCATTTCCAGCCTTCATTTGTTCCGCTCGACGGCACTCTAAACGATTCATTCAAACGGCTACTTGCTCCTCCCGACTTCACCATGTTGTCGGAAAAAAGGTCGTTATAGATGATCGGACTACCCTGTATATCGTAGAAAGGCGCTATACGGTCGTAAGCCCAGCCGCTTTGATGCCCGCTTATATATCTGTTATACAACTGGTTCAGGTAATACGGCAAATCACCTTCGTTTTTAAGGAAAGAACCTTCGGCTAATTCCTGAATAGGATCCTGTTGCAAAAAATCGTCATTACATGAAGGTAAAAAAACGAGGCCTGCCATTAAGTACAACAAGATATAATATTTTATATTTTTCATATTCATTGCAATTTATTAAAATGTAATTTGAGCTCCTAATGATATTGTCCGTTTTTGAGGATAAGCGTCTGAAATCTGGTCAGGATCAAACACATCCGGTATATCCGTAATATCAAACAAATTATATCCGGCGAGATTGAATCGTAATTTTTCCACGCCTAATTTTTTAGTAAGCGATTGAGGCAGGGTATACCCTAATATAGCCTGTTTCAGACGGATGTAAGCGCCGTTAATTATATAAGCCGATTGCTCACCTACGGTAGTGTAGTTATACATCGGATATTTAGCATTGGTCCTTTCCGGTGTCCAAGAATTATTATACATATGTAATGAACCGGCTCCGGAACCCCAATACCAACTGTTGCTAATCCACAAATCCCTTTTCCCTACACCTTGAAAGAACAGGCTTAAGTCAAAACCTTTGTAGCTAACGTCTCCGGTAATTCCATACCGGTAACGGGAGGTGTTGTTTCCAAGAAGTTTTTTATCACCGTGATTTTTCAAAGTATTTGCGCCGGTATTGATGATTCCATCACTGTTAATATCTTTATACCATATATAACCAGGCCAGTAAGTAGCACCACTGGTCGAAGGGCCGTAGAAAAGCCAGGCGCCCGGTCTACTCGGATTTGGAGTTAAATCCGATTCCTGTAAAATACCTCCTGTTTCGTATCCCCAGATATTACCGGTCACCATTCCATCATATAAGGTTGACAACAGTTTTTCCGGGTTGCCTGTGAATTTCACTACTTTAGTCTGTTCATCCGATAAAACCAGGCCAATCCTGTAAGAAAGTCCGTTAGCCAACCGATTGCGCCAGTTCAACGTTAATTCCCATCCGTATGCGTCGAGAATTCCGCTATTGATTGTGGGCGGAGTCGCCCCCAACACAGAAGGATATGGAACTTCACCATCCAACAGAATATCTGTTACCTTTCTTTTGTAAATATTATATTCGACATCCAGCCTGTTTTTCAACACATTAGCTTCAATTCCGAAGTTGGTTGTCGTCGCTTTTTGCCATGTTAACGCAGGAGATACCAAACCTGGAGCTCCAACATAACTGGCCCATTTACCATCAATAAAATAAGAGGCATTTCCGGAACCCATCGTTGCCTGGTAAGGATAATATTTAGAAGGTTGGCTACCTAATTTACCCCATGATCCTTTGATTTTCAGGTTATCCAGCCAATCGTTCGTAAAATCCATAAAATTTTCTTCCGAAATTCTCCATCCGGCAGAAAAAGCGGGGAATGAAACAAAGCGTTCTTTCTTGGTAAACCGCGAACTGCCGTCATAACGATTTTTCACTTCAAACATATAACGGTCATTATAAACGTAATTTATCCCGCCGAATACGGCACGTCCGGTACGTCTTTGAGCCGAAGTTTCAATAGTATGCAGCGTAATGTCTTCTGCAGCTCCGGGTTTCAGGATATCCGGTGAAAACAAGCCTCTCAGATTTCCTATAAGTTCACCGTATTCCTCTAATTCCTGATTATACCCAAGAACAGCCGAAACGAAATGTTTACCGGCAAATGTTTTGTTGAAATCAAGGTAGGCATTGACGAGGTAATTATCCGTTGAATTTCTTAACAACCGTCCTCGATGTTCTTGTGCCTCGCTTTGTTCGGCAACCGTATTATTCCAACTGACAGTCACATAGCTATGTTCCGGACTATGGCGTTCTGAAACCGTAGATTGAGGAGTAAACGACAAATCCGCTTTTACTTTCAATACTTGTGGTATGATGATGAATTCCGGAGACAAAGACATTGCAGTCGTGGTTGCAGTCGATTTACTCCTGGCTCCATAAGATAACCACGATAGAATATTATCGGTATAAGCATTTGGAATCGGGTCATTCGGACCGGTCATAAGCGGCATATTAATATTTTTGCCGGTTTCGTTTTTCATAACCGCCCAGACATTACCTTTTCCTCCTACCAAATAGGGAGAATCATAAGTAGTACGGTTGTAATTCAACCGGCCTTCTATATTGAACCACTCTTTTACTTTGGCATTGACACGTATCATACCGTTGTAACGGTTATATACATCCTCTCCGATTTTATACAAGCCTTCTCCATTCTGGTAACCCAAAGAAACATAATAAGTTATTCTATCCGAACCTCCCTGAATACTCAGGTTGTGTTTCTGTGTAGGCGCCTGGTCCCGAAGAAGAATATTGTAGGGATTCATGTTGGCAACCCATTGAATACTACTTCCATCCATGTACCAGGCATTTTCCGGAACCGGATTATCCATGTATTTTTTAATGGCTTCCAACCTTGTCTGTTCGGAAGAACCGACCGCACCTCCCGTCCAGGTAGTTTTATTCATGGAAGCGTTTTGCAGGGTATATGCATCCAAGATGTCGGGAATGGCCGATGGTTTGTCGAATGAAAGGTCGTAACTATAACTTACTTTTCCTTTTTGTCCGAATTTTCCCGATTTTGTCTGAATCAACATAACGCCATAAGTTGCTTTTGTCCCATAGATAGCAGCGGCAGCAGCATCCTTGATCACGCTCATACTTTCTATGTCGTTGGGATTCATCTGGTTAAGCATGGTTTCGCTATATTCGACTCCATCCACCAGAATAAGCGGAGCGTCTCTTTTCACTTCCCATTTGCTATCGGTCGTATTATATTCAATAGACGTACCTCCCCGGATGTTGAACGACGGTACGGTGTTCGGCGCGCCGTTACTGATACTGATGTTCAGGTTAGGCACAACTCCTTGCAAAGCCTGACCGATATTTGAAACCGGACGGTTTTCAAAGGCCTCCGCTCCTACTGCGGTTATTGCTCCGGTCAGATTCACTTTCCGTTGCGACTGAAAACCTACTACAACGACTTCGTTTAATAGTTGCTGGTCTTCGTACATAATTACAGTAATGTCCGTTCTACCGGATACTTTCAGCTCCTGGGTTTTATAACCAAGAGACTGAAACGTCAATACAGCATTTACATCAGGTGCATTGAGGGAAAATTTACCGTTTAAATCGGTAGGCATCCCTTCCTTTGTTCCTTTCACACTGACGGTAACTCCCACTAAGGGTTCATTGTTTTCGTCTATTACTGTTCCGCTTACTTTTTGCGCCTGCATGTTTGCAGCAACAAAAAAGCTGAAAAGCAATATGAAAAATTTTCGTGAAAAAATGATTTTTTCAATGTGGCATTTTTTTAATAATTGTTTCATACATGCGATTTTGTTAATTAAATATAAATAGCATGTAAAATTAGAGCCTCGCTGTTAAAATATCTTTACTGTATTTAATTTTTCTTTTTCTATTTTTAATAAATATGCGAATTCTCAGCATGGACAAAAAAAAGAGGGCGTGTCAAAAGCACACACCCTCTTTTTTTATTCGATTTTTATAACTTATTTAAACAAATCGTCAGACAGTCCAGAATTAACGGTAATCGACGTAATCACGGCTTTCATCTCCATTCCCATCATTTTTTGAGTGACGGTATGAGCAAAAAGGACTTCGTTAACCGATTTATAATCAGCATATTCAACGACCTGCTGAGTTTCACCCTGAGGGCCTTCAACAGAAACGGATCTCTTCAACAACAATCCGCTCTTAACATCAAAGAAATACGTAGCTACTTTTGAAGGAATACATTCTACATCTACGACATAAACATCGGACTCCCCTATTTTATCTGTGCCTTTAACGGTCATTTTGCAACCATTCTTCACAAAGTCCATTTCCTGGCAAACAGATGCTTCCGCTTTCGCTGATTCAAATTCAGCTCCTTCGGTAAATTCCTGATTTCCTCCCATACCCGACATAATCAATTTTGTGCCGGTAAATACAATTTTTTGCATGGAAGCGCCCCCTACTATCATGTCGGTGACAGACATTCCGGGTTTTTTAAACAGTTGGTTGATCTCTATCTTCTGTCCCATAACAGACATTTCCGATTTGATGCTATAATCATTGATTTGTTCAATTGCAGCGCTTCCGCCGAGGGCTTTCACATAATTATCAATGATCTGTTCAGCGCTAATATCTACTTTCCCGGTTTCAGGAGCTTCTACCGGATTCGCATTTACATCATAAAATTGAACTGTTTTGTTTGCAGCAAACTTTTTTAACCCTTCTGCGTGAGATTTATCTCCTGTTACAACAATAAAAGCATTGTCCGGTTTCAGGTATTTTTTCGCTGCAGCCTGTATATCAGCAGGAGTGACGGCATAAAGACGTTTCAAATAGTTTTTATAATAGTCTTTAGGCAAGTTATATTTATCAATATTAACAGCAAAATCAGCTAAAGTTCCCGAATTTTCCAACATTCTCCCAAAATTACCCGCAAGATAAGTTTTAGCTCCTTCCAATTCTTTTTCGGAAATCGGAGTTTCAATCATCTTTCTCATCTCATAATCGATTTGGTAAATGGCGCTATCGGTTGCAGCTCCTTTTACTTTTCCGGCGCCACTCCGCCCGTCCGCCAGATGAAAGCGGGAAACCAATTCGCTACCATGCAAGAAACTATATACGCCATAAGTGTAACTGTGCGTTTCTCTTAAATTCTGGAAAAGACGGCTGCCCATCCCCTGTCCGAATACGTGCATCAGGACTTCGACAACATTTTCATCCGGAGAACCTACCGGTAATTGAATGGGGTAAGTGATATTGATCGCAGACTGAACCGAACCCGGTTTGTCGATCATTGCAACTTTAGTTTCCTGTGGAGTCTGGGGAATAGTATATTTCGTCACCGGAACATTTTTTCTCGCCCATTTCCCAAAGTATTTCTCGGCGTTTGCTTTCGCTTCTTTTTCGGAGACGTCACCAACAATAACCAGGCGAGCCACATCGGGAGCAAAATAAGTGTCATAATACTTCTGCAGATCCTCTATTTTTATATTGTCGTAAGTGGCTTCCGTTTCAATTTCTCCGGATGGGAACCCTTTTCCGTAGGCCAAAGCAGAAGCCAGACGATTATTCATCGTACTGATATCATCACTTACCGCAGAGAGGTCGCTTTTATATTTTTTTACGTTCAAATCCAATTCGCTTTGGTTGAAAACCGGTTGTAACAGGATTTCAGAAAAAACGGCAAGCATTTTATCTTCATATTTTTTTAAACTGCTTGCATTTCCGCCGCGACTGTAGGATGAAATTCGGGCTGCAATGAGGTCTATATCCCTGTTTAACTCTTCTTTTGTTTGTTTTGCCGTTGCTGTACCGATAACTGAAGTGAAAATATCGGATAAGCCTGCTTTATCACCTTCTAATTCGGGTTTAATATCGAGGAATAACGAATAACGAACGATGGGAACAGTATTGTCTTCTACTACAAAGACTTTTAATCCGTTGGACAGAGTAAAACTTTTAGCATCTTTTATCTGTATTTCTTTGGCCGGCGCTGCTGAAGGACGAACACTACGATCGACCTGTTGTGCATTTAATACTATCGCACAGAGCAGAAAGATGAATATATTTATAATCTTTTTCATATTTGTCAATTTATCTTTTTCTTGTTTATTTCTCTTCTGACTCAGGCAGATAATACAGGACTACCCGGTTGTTTTTAGCAAAATATTTCCTGGCGACTTCCATCAGATCCTCTCGTGTTATCGTGCTGTAAAAATCAAGTTCACGGTTAATTCTTCCGGAATCTTTGAAATAGGTGAAATTATTTGCAAGATATTCGGATACTCTTCTGGTAGTACTTAAATCGGAAGCGATACTGAATTCTTTGGCAGCCATGGACATTTGGAATTCATCTTCCGACACCAATTCATTCTGAACTTTTTCAAATTCCTCATTGATCGCTTCTTCGAGAGTTTCCGGCGCTACGCCTCCATTCACAATTCCGAAAACGTATATCAATCCCGGATCTTCTTGTTGAAGAGGGTATACAAATGCCTCCAATGCAAGCCCTTTATCCGTAATATTGGCTTTCATGCGGGAACTTGCGCCTCCATACAGGATCTGACAAAGGACTTGAAGAGAATGGGCGTCTTTAGTACCCATGGCCGGTGCGTGATATCCCATAAATATTCCGGGCAACTGGATCTTGTCGTAGACCGTATCACGAATTTCCGTTGTCTGAGGAGGTTCTACAATATTCGGACGGGCAATTGGTTTTATCCCTTTGGGTATTCCCGCAAAATATTTTTCTACCCATTCTTTCGTTTGTTTTTCATCGAAATCTCCTGAAATGACTAAAACGGCATTATCGGGAACATAATATGTCTTGTAGAAGTGGTAGATTTCTTCATCGGTAGCCGTACGGATATGCTCCGGATATCCCAAAACAGACCATCTGTACGGATGAACGGTAAATGCTTTTTCTCCCAATTTTTCTGTTGCCAGACCGTAAGGCCGGCTTTCCATTGTTTGTTTACGTTCTTCGATCACAACTCCTTTCTGTGTAGCAATACCGATAGAATCAATTTTAGCATGCAACATGCGTTCCGATTCCATCCACAATGCCAATTCAAGCTGGTTAGAGGGCATCAATTCGAAGTAATAAGTCCGGTCGGGAGAAGTGTTGGCATTCAAAGCGCCTCCATTTTCTTCTACGATCTTCATATACTCTCCGCGTCCTATATTTTGAGAACCTTCAAACATCAGATGTTCGAAAAAATGAGCAAAACCGGTTTTGTCGGGAGTTTCATTTTTGGTTCCTACATGGTACATAATTGGCACAATTACATTAGGCGTGGATGCATCTTTGTGTAAAATCACATGTAATCCGTTGTTCAGATCATACTCTGCAAACTCGATGTTCACTTTTTGATCCGCCTTTTTTTTAGCGCCGACTGTAAAACTGCACCAAACAGCAATAGCCAGCAATAAGACTAACTTTTTCATCTTTAGCGTTATTATTATTAAATAAAAATTTATCACAAAAGTAATCCATTATTTTTAACAACTTGAAAAACCGAATCTTTTTTTTGTGTTTTTACAGAGGGTTATACGGAACTCGCATCCTGTTCATGATCATTCGCGCAAGTTTTGCATGCTCGTTTCATTATTTGATAAAGAAGTTGTACCTTTGCATTGTTTTAGGTAAAAAGAATTAGTTATGGCAGATATTAAATGTGTAGGTATCCTGACTTCAGGAGGAGATGCTCCGGGGATGAATGCCGCTATCCGTGCGGTAACCCGAAGCGCAATATACAATGGTTTTCAAGTAAAAGGTATTTACAGAGGATATAAAGGACTTATTTCCAATGAAATCATAGAGTTCCGGACAAATAATGTAAGCAATATCATCCAGCAGGGAGGAACTATTCTAAAAACAGCCCGTAGCCAGGAGTTTATGACTCCGGAAGGGCGGCAAATAGCTCACAAAACCATGTTGCAGGAAGGTATCGACGCCTTGGTCGTGATCGGAGGCGACGGTTCCCTGACCGGAGCACGTATCTTCGCTCAGGAGTATGACATTCCTGTGGTGGGAATACCGGGAACAATCGATAACGATTTATTCGGAACAGATACGACTATCGGTTACGATACCGCATTGAATACCATCATGCAGGCGGTTGATAAAATTCGTGACACGGCGACGTCGCACGAACGTTTGTTTTTTATCGAAGTGATGGGACGCGACGCCGGATTTTTAGCTCTGAACGGAGCCATAGCTTCCGGATCCGAAGCGGCTATTATTCCAGAAATATTCACTGAGGTCGATCAATTGGAAGAACTTATTAACAACGGTTTTCGTAAATCAAAAAACAGTTCCATCGTATTGGTTGCAGAAAGTGAGCTGACAGGAGGTGCAATGGGAATGGCGGAACGTGTTAAAAAAGAATATCCGCAATATGATGTGCGTGTAACGATATTGGGACATATCCAACGCGGAGGTTCTCCCAGTGCATACGACAGGATCCTCGCAAGTCGCATGGGAGCCGCAGCAATAGACGCATTAATGGACGATCAACGTAATGTCATGATCGGAATACAGAATGACCAAATTGTGTATATCCCATTCGTCAAAGCAATTAAAAATCACAAGCCAATCAACAGGGACTTGTTGAATACCCTCAGAATATTGTCCATTTAGAATATGTTCATTTAGATTTCGGACACCAGATCCAGCAACATGTTTATTCCGGAATTAGCGGACGATAACATGTTTTCTTCACGGTTTCCCGAAAATTGAAATCTTCGGGCGGCCGTTGTTTCTTTGTATGAAACAGCTATCCAAACCGTCCCTACGGGTTTATCCGGAGTTCCACCGTCAGGTCCGGCAATTCCGGAAGTTGCTATGGCGCAGTCGGATTTGAGCGCCTGCCGGGCGCCTTTGGACATCTGTACAACAACCTGCTCGCTTACAGCGCCATACGAATCCAGATCAGACTGAGATACTCCCAGTAAGGAATGTTTGATTTCGTTTGAATAAGAAACGATTCCACCGTTGAAATAAGCCGAACTACCCGGAACGGAAGTGATTAAACCGGCCATCCTGCCACCGGTACAACTTTCGGCAGTACCGAGAGTCAGTTTCTTTTTGAGAAGTATTTGAGCAAGTTTAATTTCCGGACTCATATGTCAATGTAATGTCAAAAATTTGTTATTGATATTTTTTATGTACGTTGAAAGAATAATTTGCATGCTTGCTTCATATTCGTATTGATTTTTAATCATAATTTCGCTGCAATAGCCCTGGCCAATGCAATGCATCCGTCAATTGTGGCTTCCGTAGGAGCCTGCTTCATTTCTACCGGTTCTCCAACCACCTCGAAATTAGAAGCTTCTGCAAAAGCAGCAAGACGTTTTACTGCGGCTCCTGCCCAAGTATATGAACCAAAATAACCGAATATGCGATTTTTCATGTCTCGACCCTGTATTTTAGAGACCAAAGCTTCTATCTGAGGAAACAATTCATTGTTGTAAGTCGGTGAACCGATAATCAAAACTTTATATTTAAAAATATCACGGATCACATACGATAAATCACGCTTGGAAACATTGTGCAATATAATATCTTTTACTCCTGAAGCAGCCAGTTCGGCAGCAATCGCTTCCGCCATCAGTTCCGTATGACCATACATACTTCCGTAAGCAATGACGACGCCTCTGTCTCCTTCATAACGGCTCAATTTATCATATAAAGCCAAAACTTTCGCAATGTTTTCTTTTTCAGTCCATATTGGTCCGTGGGTGGAACAAATGATTTTCAGATCAAGATCGCCTAATTTAGCCAATGCTTTTTGTACGGGATTACCGAATTTTCCTACAATATTGGAATAATAACGGATCATCTCATCCCAATATTTATCCGGATTCAATTGGGAGTCCACTACCCCACCGTCAAGAGTTCCGAACGTGCCGAAAGCATCTCCCGAAAATAATATTCCGTGAGTTGTTTCATAGGTCATCATCGTTTCCGGCCAGTGTATCATCGGAGTGAGATAAAACTTCAGATTGTGTACGCCCACGGGAAGTTCATCACCATCTTTGATAGCTGTTACACCATCTTCGATACCATAATATCCTTTTACCATATCCAATGTACGGGCATTTCCAATGATCCGGACATCCGGATATTGCGTTTTCAGTAAACCCAGAGAGCCGGAATGGTCGGGTTCCATATGATTGATGACCAGGTAATCCAATTTTTTACCATCAAGAGCTTTTTTCAGTCTTTGCAGAAAAGCATCCGAATAGCAAATGTCTACCGTATCGAACAGTACGCATTTTTCGTCTTTTAGTAAATATGAATTATACGAAACTCCTTTGGGGAGCGGCCAATGACCTTCAAATAATTCTTTCGTCCGGTCATTAACTCCTACATAAAAGAGGTCTTTTTTTATTTCAATTGGCCTTAACATATTTTTTATTTTTTATTTTTTATTTTTATTGACCTGTATATAAACCATATCCCCGCGATAATGAACGGAATACTCAGTATTTGTCCCATATTGATGATCCAGCTTTCCTCAAAAGATTCCTGGTCGTTTTTTACAAATTCGATAAAAAAACGGGAAAGGAAGATTCCGATGAGGAAGATTCCAAATATAAGTCCCTGACGTTTTTGAGCCTCTTTTTTCCAATATAACCACATACAAATACATGCTGTGACAATGTAACAAAATGCTTCGTATATTTGAGTCGGATGTGAAGGAAGAGAGAACACCGGAGCCGCCCCGTGTTCCCAATATGAGATATTTTTGATAAAACGGAAAGCCCAGGGAACGGTTGTTTCGTGTCCGTAAACTTCGTGATTCATCAGGTTGCCTGTGCGTATAAAAGCGGCGACAAATCCGACCGGCACCACTAAACGGTCCAATGTCCAAAGCATATTTTTCTTTGTTATGATCCTGGAATACAACCAAATGGCTATAAGAATCCCTATTGTACCACCATGACTTGCCAATCCTCCGTCCCTGATCTTCAGGATTTCAATCGGATTTGCCAGGTAATAGTCCGGATTATAGAAAAGACAGTGACCTAATCTGGCGCCAACGGTCGTACCTACAATAACATAAAAAAACAGCTTATCGAACCAGGCTTCTTTCAGGTCTTCATGTTTCCACATCCGGTATACAATATAGCTACCCACTGCAAAACCAAGGGCAAAGGTAATGCCGTACCATCTCACTTCAAGCCCCGGACCGGGTATGGTAAAAGCCTCCGGATCAACTGTCCAGGTAATAAATGATAACATCTCTCAGACTGATTTTTATTTTTTACTGAAAATTCTCATTTCATTTTTATAAACATAAAACACGTCGTCCGTTACGGGATCGACTTCATAAATCGGTTTGTTATTGTCGATATCAATTTTATCGACTTCCGTACCATCGGATTTTTTGACTTTGACCAATACCGGCCCATTGTCACCTTTGGCTAAAACGAAAGCATATTCACCATTTTGTTTAAGAGCATTGAAACGATCAGAAACGCGGGAAAGCAAAGTTCCTGTAATCAACTCGGAAGCGCCCCCTGCGGCCTGACCCTGGTTTCTTGTTTTTTTATCGAATCCGACTCTTCCTGTTTCCACCAGATTTCCATTTTTATCTCTTGTATAGAACACCAATTCAGACTGAGAGATAGCGGAAGTCGCGCCTAATCCGAATGCAGCTATTTTTCCGGTTGTTTTCAGGAATTTTCTCGATCCGCCTCCCGGTTCTTTATAAGTATTGTGATAGCGAACAGTACCGTCCAAATTTACTCCCATCACATCGGACTGACCAGTAAGGCAAATCCCCCAGTCGAATAATTCAATGCCGGATATTGATTTATCTTCTTTGATTTCTTTGAGTTTTGCTATTGGTTCCGGTTTATCGCTTGCATTCGGGTCGAATTTGTATATTTTTTTGTTGTTATAAACCAGGAATACGCCACTTTTATCTTCGTAAACGTACAGTAGCGGCTTATCTTTTTCAAATTCGATGTTTTTCTTCCAGATCTTTTTCCCGGTAATATAATCCACCATATTCCCATAAGTGGATGTAAGGTAAAATACCCTGCCGTTCTCTACTTTATCGAGGAAATGAATGATATCTTCTTCATTATCTGAAATTTCAATCGTTTTTTTCCATTTGTTTATTCCTTCGTTATCAATCAGGTTCATTTCTTTTCCGGTGATATAGAGGTAATCTTTGTCGATGGGAATTACTCTTTTGATGTTGTCGCCTTTAGCGTCCTTTTTCCAGATTTTCTTACCGTCGGCATAGCTGAAAAAATTAAAACCGCGGCTGTGGGCAACGAGTATCTTGTCCGACCAGTCTTCCAGATACGAAATGTATTTGGTGGAAATATCATTTTTCCAAACCATAGAACCGTCGGATGCATTCAGGATGTTCAGAGCTTGTTTGTAAGAAAGGAAATTACCCGAATTTTTGATGATAATCAGGGATTTCAGGGATTGGGACAAATAAAACTTATTAATTTTATAATCGGTTTTCCATTCGATACTACCGTCTGTCCTGTTTATTTTGTAGAGATTACCGTTGATGGAAGTAAAAACGGCGTCTTCCGTTACCTCCACCTTATCTTCCGTAGCGTTATTTTTCAGCAAAAGAGCCGATTTGACAGATGAGAAAAGGCTTTCTATCGTAGAGAGTTTGGTAATCCATTTTTCTTTCCCATCGTTCAGGTCGTACCATACGCAATTAAACATTTTTCCATCGGTAGCGATAAGCAGTAAAGCGTTTTCGTCCTGTAAATATTGGTTTTGTATGATACGATAGTGCGTTTTTGCCGAGTTGAAAACGATTTTTCCATCAAAAATATTGATAATCGCATCTTTATCGGCTAAAATAACCCGCACAAAAGGTGATTCGGGGATCAATTCGATGGCATCGCTGGATTCGAACAACTTCAACAAGTCGCCATTATCCAATGCGTCCATCGCATTTTGTGCGCTTGCAATCAAGGCGACTTTACCGATCTCATCTTTGGTTACTTCCCATTCTGTCTTATTTGTTTCGGGGTTGTAAGCGGAAACTTTATCTTTCTCTTTCACAATGATTAACCCGCTTTCGGGATCAAGAGCGATGTTCTCAATGTTCTGTTGATACGTCACAGTCAGGTCTGCGTTACGTTGTGCAAAGATGATGGATGGTAATAAACCGGATGTTAATACCATCATTAGTAATACTTTTTTCATGAATTTATAAAATTAGTGGGTTAGGTGTGATGTTCTGCAGGTTCTTCTTTATCTTCTTTATTTTCTTTATTTTCTTTCAGGTACTTCGGAAGTTCCATTCCGGCCATGTTAAACAGGTCGTTTAATGGAGGAACCGACTTCATCAGTCCGGATACAAAGTTTGCCGTAGATGTTTTTCCGTCCCGGCCGTTATTTCCATCCCAAACGGTGATCTTGTCGATTTTGATATTTTTGATAGCGTCCACCTGTGTTTTGACCAGTTCAGGCAGTTTTTCGATCAACAACAGCTGATAAGCCGAGGATGGATCTCCACCTGCAGCACGTACCATTTTGTCGTAACCGTCTGCCTGTTTTGTAAGGATCTCGAATAAACCACGGGCTTCTGCATCCATCTTGACGAAAATAGCATCTGCTTCTCCTTTCGCGTTTTCACGGACTTTTTCAGCTTCAGCCTGAGCTTCGATGATACGACGTTGTTTTTCAATTTCGGTAGGCACAATAATATTTGCCTGTTGAGTCGAACGTTCACGTTCTGCACGTACATCTTCAGCTTTTCGTTCCGCGGCATACGCATCTTCCATAGCTTTTGCCTGTTGGACTTTTTCGGCAGCTATCGCTATTCTTAAGGCTTCCGCTTCTTTTTCACGACGCTTGGCGTCCGAATTTGCAATCTCAATTTTAGACTGGTTTTCTCCTGTCACGGCAATAGCATTTGCTGCTGCTGTCTTGATACGGGTATCTCTGACAGCTTCGGCTTTACCGATCTCTCCTATTTTTTCCTGTAAAGCGACACTTACTTTAGCTTCATTGATTGCTTTTGCAGCCGCTTCCCGTCCCAATGCTTCAATGTATCCCGATTCATCCTTGATGTCCGTAACGTTGACATTGATCAATTTCAGACCGATTTTTTTCAATTCGGCTTCCACATTAGTGGAAATACTTTCAAGGAATTTATCGCGGTCGGAGTTAATTTCTTCAATCGTCATGGTTGCAATAACCAAACGAAGCTGACCGAACAGGATATCGCTGGCCAGTTCCTGAATTTGCTCGGAAGTCAGTCCCAAAAGACGTTCTGCCGCATTATTCATACTTTCCGATTCGGTTGAAATACCTACCGTAAAACGACAGGGAACGTCCACACGGATATTTTGCCCGCTCAGGGCATTCGTGAGATTGGCTTCGATAGAGATCGGTTTGAGACTAAGATATGCAAAATCCTGTATCACAGGCCAGATAAACGCACCTCCACCATGAATACATTTGGCGGAAGAGCCTCCGGTATTTCCATAAACGACTAAAATTTTATCGGAAGGGCAGCGTTTATAACGGGCGATCAGAGACGTAAGCAGGATAAAGCCGACAACAACGGCGACAATAATAAGATAGATAGGTTCCATAAATTCAACATTCATAATTCATAATAATTAATTATAGGTAGTATACGATTGATTCATATTAAACGATGGAATTGGGAATGGAAGATACCATGACGGTTTGACTATCAATAATACTTTCAACACATGCCTTGGAACCGGTTGGGATACGTTCGCCTTCGGTCATGGCGTCAATTTCATGGTATGCACCGCCAACACTGATCTGGATTTTTCCTTTCCCTTGCCTTTCCGAGGGGATCACAAGGTATACATCTGCTGTTTTCCCGACCGTATCAGTTATTTTGAACGTTTTATCAACTGCCAGCTTGGTCATTTGCAACATCAGGAAAAAGAATATGCCGACAAAAAGCAGACCGATCACTACAGATACGATATTCAGTCCCAAAGCAGATGGAATGACGTTGTAAAAACACACAGCCGACCAACCATATCCCAGAAAAAAGTTGATCAGGTTGCGGAATGAAAACAATTGAAAAGGACCGTCGTGGTGCATATCACCATCAAAATCAGCATCCAATCCGTCTGACGAATCAAGTCCTATAAAAGTCATAATTGTCTGAATAACAAATATTAAACTAGTCACCAACGTTATAATCCAGTACACTTTGAGTGCAGGGCTAAGACTGTCAAACCATTCCATAATCACATTTTTAAAAAATTGTTGCGTAAAGATAAGAAAAAATTCCCACATTTGCAATATGAAAACACGAATATACTCATTGTTTATTTTTATAATTCTGATAATCGGATCGTTATCAGCACAAAGTTTTAAGACAGAATCCTTCTCAGATTTGATCAAGACTCTCCGTGTCAGTGTCGTAGATGATTGGGAATCCCCTCCTATCATTGAATTGGAAGGGGGTGTCAGCATTGAGGTCAGTTTTGATGAAATTGCAGAACATCCCAAACGCTATACGTATACTCTGACTCATTGCGACGCCGAATGGAAACCTTCGCAACTGAGTCAGCATGAATATATGAGCGGATTCCAGAATATGGTTGTGGAAGATTTTGCCGTTTCTTTCGGGACGTACATGGATTATATCAACTACAAATTATATTTTCCGAATGAAAATCTGACGATGAAAGTGTCAGGGAACTATGTTGTGCAGGTTTTTGAAGACAATAATCCTAAAAAGCCCGTTTTATCCGCCTGTTTTTCCGTCGTAGAACCTCAGGTGGAAATCGACATGCAGGTGTCGTCCCGTACAGACATAAGTGTCAACAGGTCTCATCAACAAGTTAGTTTTAATATTAATTTCGATAACCGGGAAATCTTTCCCATGCAGGATATAAAAGCTGTCGTACAGCAAAATAATCGCCGGGACAATTCATCAGGTATCATTAAACCTATAAGTATTGGAAACAAACAGGTAAGATATGAACACAATCCCAAGTTGATCTTTGAAGGAGGGAACGAATACCGTAAATTTGAAGTTATATCATTCAAATACAGTGGATTGGGAATAGAATCCATGTCATATCACACGCCATATTACCATGCGGATATCCGTGGTGATAATCCGCGTACGAACAGATTTTCATATGATGAAGACGCCGATGGAAAATATGTGATCCGGAATAGAGACGGCGTGGATTATGATACCGAAGCCGATTATTTCTTCGCTCACTTTTATCTTGCTGCAAAACAGCCATACAATGAAGATATTTATGTTTTAAGCGAGATATTCAATAACGTTGCCGACGAGCGGAGTAAAATGGAATACAGCGAAAAAGACCAGGGGTATATTAAAACCGTCATTCTCAAACAAGGATATTATAATTACCTGTATGTCACGAAGAAAAGGGATTCTGGATCCTTATCCACCGCTCTGATCGAAGGCAATTATTATCAAGCGGAGAATGAATATTGCACTTACGTCTACTACCGCCCATCCGGAAACCGGTATGACAAGTTAATTGGTTTCAAGACACTGAAATACAGGCCGTAATCTCTAGCCTTCAATCATACTCGCCTGCATGTGAGAGGAAACTATTCAAAAATCGTTCCTTGTATGTGTGATTTTTCTGTGTTTTATTTTTACTTTTATTAAATATTGTTTACATTTGTCTACTTTTTTGACTTTAATATACATAATGGCAATGGTTTATTACGATTTCAGAAGGCGTTCAATCATGTCATTTATTACATTAAAGAACTAATATTCAATTAATTAATATTATATGTCAATTGTCAATGATTCAAAATGTAATTAAGTTTAATTTATAATTTTTTAATATGAAGAAGTTTATACTGCTAATGACCTGTTTTTTGTTTTTTGCAAATTTTGCTTTTGCACAAACGAAAAACGTGCGCGGAATTGTTGTGAATGAAGCTGGAGAAACACTTCCGGGTGTGAGCGTTATCATTCCCGAAACTCAGAACGGCGCTACAACAGATGGGAATGGACGTTTTGAAATTTCGGTACCTCAATCTACCCAATCACTACTGTTTAAGTATATTGGGATGGAGAATATAACGGCGCCGATTCAACAAGGTGAAATGAAAATTGTAATGACTGAATTGCAGAATCAGTTGGACGAAGTGGTTGTTCTCGCATACGGTACCAGTAAACGTAGCGGTTTGACGGGCGCCATAGCGACGGTAAGTTCGAAAGATATGGAATTACGGCCTATCACGAATGTTGCAAACGCACTGGAAGGCACATTGGGCGTCATTACAACAAGTTCAACCGGTCAACCGGGTTCCGACCCTACGATCCGTATCCGCGGTATCGGTACGGTGAATGGCAGTAATTCTCCTCTGATTGTCATTGACGATGTTACTTTCGAAGGAAACCTGTCGGACATCAATCCTTCGGATGTTGAGAGTATGTCTATATTAAAAGATGCTTCGTCTGCCGCTTTGTACGGTAACCGTGCTGCTAACGGCGTTATCCTTATCACCACAAAAAGAGGGAAAAGCGACAAACCGAGAATTTCTTTAGACATCAATCATGGGATCAACTTCAGAGGTATTTCCGATTACGACCGTATGGGGCCAGACCAATGGATGGAAGCAACCTGGATTGCCTACCGCAATCAATTTTTGTCCACTCAGAAAGGGATGACTGTCTCCGAGGCTAATGCCCTGACAAATAAGGAAATCGTATCAAACTATTATAAATACAATATTTATGATAAGCCGGACGACCAGTTATTTGACGCAAGCGGGAAATTGCAGGGAAATATTCGTCCCGGATATCTGAATGATCTGGACTGGTTCGATGCCGGAACCCGCGACGGGATCCGTAAAGAATATGGTATCAGCGCAAGCGGACGGTTCAGTAAGAAATCGGATTATTATTTCTCCGTAAGTTATCTGGACGAACAGGGTTATGCTAAAAACGCCGAATTCAAACGTCTTGCCGCAAGAACAAGAATCAATGTAACTCCCAATTCCTGGTTTAATACCGAATTTTCTTTGAATGGAACCAATCAGGAACGGTCGTCTATGGATGTAGATGGAGGCGGTTATCTGAACTTGTTCTCCAATGCCCGCTCCATGTCGCCCATTTATCCGGTGCACCTCCACGATATAACTACCGGCGAATACATCCTGGACACTCAAGGAAATAAACAATT
This sequence comes from Dysgonamonadaceae bacterium, assembly GCA_031267385.1. Lineage (GTDB taxonomy): Bacteria > Bacteroidota > Bacteroidia > Bacteroidales > Azobacteroidaceae > BNXB01. Next base: position 25,358 of record JAIRZF010000329.1, read on the forward strand.
CGATAGCGGTGTGACTTACAACCGCCCTCAAATGAACAAACGACATACCATCTGGGAAAGTGAACTGAATAAAGACATTACAAATCGTAAAACTTTACAGGGACATTTGAAATCCAAAGTCACTTTCCTGAACGATTTTGAATTTAGACTGAATGCCGAATTCAATACCCGTATCAGTGAAAACGACATTTATGAAAATGCGATTATCGGCGATGGAGCCGGGAATAACGGTCGCGCCGGTTATACCGATTACCGGTATAAAAACTATACTATTCAGGAACAGTTATATTGGGAACATGTATATAACGACAAACACTCCATCGACGTTTTGGCAGCTCACGAAAATTATTACTACAATTATATGTATGCCTACGGACGGGTATCAAGCGAAATTTTTGCCGGTATGCCCTACCTGGTGAATTTTACCACTCCGGTAACGACCACAGGTTATGAACAAAATTACCGTTTGGAGTCTTATCTTTCCCGCATAAGATATAATTACGAAGAGAAATATTTCTTTGATGCCTCTTTCCGTCGCGATGGTTCTTCCCGCCTCTACAAACCCAGCCGTTGGGGTAATTTCTGGTCTGTGGGAGGTAGTTATGTCCTCTCCAAAGAAGAATTCATGCAAAACCTGCGAGGTAAACTGGATATGCTGAAATTACGCGCAAATTATGGGGAAACAGGCAACGACAACAGCGTTGGTTACTATGGTTACATGGCTTTGTACAGTATAACGAAAAACGGAACGGAAGGCGCTTTGACGAAAAGCCAATTGGAAGCTTTGGATATCTCATGGGAAGCGGCTACTTCGTTCGGTCTCGCCGTAGATGGCCGTTTGTTTGATAAATTGAACTTTTCAATCGAATATTACGACAAACGAAATCGCGATTTGCTTTTTGACGTAAATTTACCAACTTCTGCAGGAAATGTGGATACCGGGGAAACTTCTCCGAAAGTATCGAAAAATATCGGTACCGTCTCTAACAAAGGTATTGAAGTCAGCTTGATGGCCGATCTCATCAAACATAAAGATTTCTTATGGTACGCCGGTCTGGATGTCGCCACACTAAAAAATAAGATCCTGAAACTGCCGGAAGAAAATAGAGAAAACGGAATTATCGATGGAACCAAGAAATATACGGAAGGACATGGTATCTATGATTTCTGGACTTATCAATACGTGGGAGTCGACATGATGAACGGTCGCTCATTGTATAAACTGAACGATGAAACTTATTATATTGCCGACCGGGCTAACGAAGCGGAGACGAGAACCGTGGTACCCGCCGACCAAACCGTTCGCATCAACGACGTGGATTATGTATATAAAACGACTTATGCCAAGAGAGATTTCTACGGTTCGGCTCACCCCAAATTGTACGGTAGTTTCCGTACCGGTGTCAACTATAAAGGTATCGGACTGGAAGCTTTATTGACTTACTCGCTTGGAAATAAGGTTTACGACAACCCATACTCCAGTTTGCTCAGCATCGGCGGATCTTCTCCGAGTGCACTCCACAAAGACCTCACAAAATCATGGAACGGCGTGCCTGAAGGAATGACGGAAACTTCTCCGAATCGCATCGACAAGGATGCAACCCCAATTCTCGATCCGACTTACAGTCCCGACGTGAATGCCACATCTACACGCTTCCTGATAGACGGTTCTTATTTGATGTTCAAGAGCATCCGTGCAAGCTACAGTTTGCCTAAAAAATTGATTAAAAGCGTTGATTTATCGAATGTCCGCATAAACGCTTCTGCAGAAAATCTCTTCCTGCTTACAGCCAGGAAAGGACTGAATTCACAAATGAGCACGAATGGAATCGTAAGCAATTACGCTCCTTTTATGCGCTCAATTTCTTTAGGTTTATCCGTAGAATTTTAATAATTAAATTAAAAAACAGATTATATATGAAAACAATAATGAATAAAGTAGTTATTTGGGTGATGATCGCCGTTCTTTTCACGGCTTGTTCCGATGACTATCTGGATACGGCTCCAACGTCTTCGACAGGAACTGCCACAGCCTTTGAAACCACCGATAATGCCTCCATGGTTATCAATGGAATCTGTAGAATCATGACCCGTCAATACGGTTCTTACGGACAGGGATTCAACGGAGAAGGAACCGTAAAGATGTATTACGGAAATTACCAGGGAACAGCTTTTGTATATCCGGCCACCGGCTGGACCAATACGGTAACCGGTTCTTATCACGATAGTAACAGCGCTACTTACACGGCTTATCCATGGTATTATTACTACCAAATCGCATCCGGAGCCAATAGCGTATTGTTCTATATCAACGACGCCCAGGGTACGGACTCCGAAAAGCAACGAATCAAGGCACAAGCGCTGACTTTCCGCGCATATGCTTATACAATGCTGATACAACTCTACGGATATCGCTGGCAGGATTCCAATAATGGAACAACTCCGGGTATCATACTTCGACTGGAACCTACATCCGAAAGTTTACCACTGTCTACGGTAGGCGAGACTTACGACCAAATTTATAAGGATTTAAACGAAGCGATCTCGTTATTCGGAGAGAGTAATTGGACAAGAGACAGCAAGGATGTCTGGTCTCCAAATATTAATGTGGCCTACGCTACTTTTGCCAGAGCAGCTATCAATAAATTGGATTATTCGAAAGCCATTGAAATGTCGGTTAAAGCCCGCGAAGGTTATCCTTTGATGACTAACGCAGAATATTTATCCGGGTTTTGCGATCCGAATCAGGAATGGATATGGGGCAGCTACGGAGGAACTACCGAAACATTGTATTTTTATTCATACCATGCTTATATTGCATACAATTCCAATGCAGGAGCTGTTAAAAATCAACCCAAATGCATCAATAGGGAATATTATGACAAGATTCCCGAAACCGACGTAAGAAGGAGATTATTCCTGGATCCGTCCGATTGCTCTTACAGTGCAACAAACCTCGGATACAGTACGACTAACGGACAAGCCGTCGGTTCTGCCGGAAGCACTTCCGGCGCTTCGGAAGCAGGAAACAGGAATGAGGGACTTCTGACAAAGAAAGCGAGAGCCGCATTCCCGACTATTGACGTTGCCGGATTAATCTTTGCCTGGATGCAGTTTAAAGTTTCTTGTACCGAAGCTCCGGGAGTCGGATATTTAAATCATTTCCGTTCATCGGAAATGTATCTGATTGAAGCGGAAGCTCAATACAAAACCGGAAATGAAGATCGCGCCCGTCAGTTGTTGGTGGAATTAACCAAAAATTCGGGACGTAATCCGGAATATTCCTGCACTCAAAGCGGAGAAAACTTGTTTAATGAAATCAAGTTTGTCGCTCAAATCGAACTTTGGGGCGAAGGTTTCGACTGGTTTATGATGAAACGTTGGAATGATAAGATCATACATCACTCATTCGCAAACGGCGGCAACTACGTCTCCGCATACAACGGCGAAATCGGACCGGAAGAAAAGAACAAACAAACCTGGGTTATTCCACTGAAAGAAACCGACTATAACCCATTGGCCAAATAAAATAAACGAGGCTTTATAAGGAACTGTCTCAAAATTTGAGACCAGAAAACAAGAAACGGATAAGTAAAATAACCTTATCCGTTTCTTGTTTACGATACCCAGGCGTTATCGTGCACTTTTATTTTTGATCTATCATAAAATAAATCCTTTTTTTCGGGAATATCCAGGATATATTTCTTTCCGGAAGTGGAAATTTTCAATTTACGGTCTCTTAACCAGGGATTAAATTCCTTTAGTTGACGGTAATTCAGACCGTAACTTTGGGCAAACTCCGCCAAATCAGGAATATCCTGTGATATTTCAACTTTATTTGTGCTGACAGGCTGATATAAATTCTCCGGTTTCAGGACGAAACCATATTTATACGGATTGGAAAATAGTTCCTTGATAGCCATGATGCGGAACAAATAACGGGATGTTTCTTCTACCAGTAATAAATCAAAAGAAGAACTGACCATTTGATTCTTCAGTTCACTTGAAATACGCGCCATTCCGGCATTATAAGAGGCTGCAACATTGAACCAGTCTCCATATCTGGAATAAGCCGTTTTCAGATAACGGCAGGCCGCTTCTGTAGCCTTTTCCAGATGATAACGTTCATCTATCTGGTCGTTTATTTCCAATCCGTTTTCACGCCCTGTTACAGTCATTAATTGCCAGATTCCCACAGCTTTTGCAGGAGAAACCGAACGTATATCCAGGTTACTTTCAATCACTGCAAGGTATTTGAAGTCGTCCGGAATCCCGTTGGCTTTCAGGATCGGCTCTATTATCGGGAAATATTTATTTGCTCTTTTGATATACATCATGGTGGTAGAATGGAAGTATGCAAAAGAATTGATTTCGCGGTCATAACGCTCACGCATATCAAACCGTCTCAGGTCGATCTTTGTACCAAACAATTCGACCTGATCCGGAGGTATAACGGAACCCGTTGTTGCTGTCAGCAACGGTTTTTCAGGAATCGATTCGACATCTTTGTTGCTCGAAAGAAAAAGAGAGAGGAAAATGATCAGCCCAAAACTCATCAACAATAATATATAATTCAGATACTTCATGCCATTTTATTTTTCAATATTTTGCTCTCAAAACATTAACAGAACCTTTCTTTGTTTTGTTCTTGCCATCGGTTCCTTTATATTGAATGATATAAAAATAAACACCCGTAGGCACAAAACGTCCGTTCACACGTCCATCCCAGCCTCTTGCAGGATCATTCCATTCATATAATTTAGTTCCCCAGCGATTAAAAATAGTACATTTGAAATTGACAACGGAGGTATATGATATCCGAAATTCATCGTTTACACCGGGAGAACTTCCCGGAGAAAATGCCTGAGGAACTATTATCTGAGTTTTCCCAATGGTAACTGGGTCAACCACATTTGTATCGTTACATACACTTTGGCGATCAATAACTTCCAATTGAACTTTATAGACTCCTTCTCTGTCAAAATTATACGAAATCGTTTTATCCGTATATCTTGCAATCGATTGACTAACAGTAGAACCTTCCGGTGTGAAGGAAATTTTCCAGATGTACATCCCGGCGACAGGCTCATTAGCATGCCCGGTAAAAGTAATATGGATCGGACCCGAGCCTCCTAAATCGGAAGCTTCTCCGGAAAATTCATTCGGAGCTTTGTTTTTCTCTCTTATATACGATCTGTGCGCTTCCACTTTAACAGCCTGGTAAACAGGAGTAGAGATTGTTTTTCCCACCCCAAAGTGTTCGGCATATTGATCTCCATTCAATGTAAAATCAGTATCCTGTAATGGGGATTGTATTTCCATTATGGAAGGGTTATTATAACTGACATCTTCATATTGGGATATAAATATCAGGCTCTCTTCCTCCCATTTTAAAGTTGCATAAGTTAATTTGTATTTCCGGGGAAGCTTGTCATATACTCCCGTCGGGGTGTAATATCCCAGATCAGCTGCATCTACACTCGCATTAATTATTATTTTCCGACATTTATCATTTCCTTCATTTATATTAATAGAATGAAAAACAGGAAGATATTTACTGTAATCAATGATCCAGACATACGACGTTGCCGGACTAAGATTTGATCCCACATAATATCCGTAACCCTCTTCAATATTGGTCACAGTGGACACATTTCCTACTTGCACGGACTCGACAGGTACCGATTCATTTGCTTTAATTTTGTACCGGAACCATTGATGTTTTTCCTGACCGGAAGAGGTGTATGATATCTGCGCCCCCTGCATGCCATGTAAGAGATAAATCTCCATTTTACTGACGGGAGTTTCTTTGTATGGAGTTCCCAAACCTCCTCTGACTGAATACTGAGCAAAGCCGGAAGAGAAAGAAAAAAATAAAAAAGCTAAAAGTATATGTTGTTTCATGTTTCAAAAATAAGAATTATTTTTAATTTTGCATGCTGCAACAACACAAATCCTAATTTGATGATCAGACTATTGAAGCATACCACAATTCTACTTGTACTTTTATTTGTACAATTAGATAACGTAAAATCTGAAGAAGCATTATATCCGGAGGCAACTATTTTTACTCAAAAAGATGATTATATCCAACACACGGTACAAAAAGGGGAGACTCTTTTTTCCTTGTCAAGAAGATATAATGTGAAATTAGATGATATCCTGGCTGCAAATCCGGGATTATCAGTGAAAACATTTTTCGCCGGAAGAAAAATACGTATCCCCGGTGATAACGCAACTACGACTTCTCAGGATCAAGAAAATGAGAAAGTACAACAGAAAGAGCCGGAAAAGGGAATGAAAGTTCCTGAAGTCAAAGAACCAAGGAAAACTATTGAACTTAAAAAAATCACGAAAGACTCTATACCCCAACTCAGCTTGGTTGAAAAATCCGAAGAAACTAAAACTGCCTCGACCCCTCCTCCAGATGTAAGCACTACCTCGACTCCTCCTCCAGATGTAACCACTACCTCTACTCCTCCTCCGGCTGTTGTAACCACTACCCCTACCAGGGAGGTAACGCCGATTGATAATTTCCGGGAAAACCAGAAATTAAATATAATACGGTTTGACGTCGATCTATACCGATACCTGAATAAACAGTTATCGGAAGAAGCATTATCAACGAGTTACAGGGATTTCCTGGAAATTTACGGACAACAGGTGGTAGGAACGGGAAAACCTAATTCTATGGATTTTTACCGGCGGTTCAATGATTTCTTTTCCGAACCGACCCTGATGCTTTTATATGAAGAAGAACAACTTCAATTTAACAACCTGGATTTCATCAATAAGGAGTTGGATCCGGCTTTAAATACTCTTTTTAAAGAATTTCCAAGATTGAAACGACCGTCTGTATATGCACATATATCGGGTCTGAATCAGAATGTTGTGGTCACAGATGATATTTTATCTATATCACTGGATAAATATATGGGGGCTGATTATCCTTTGTATAAAAACCATTTCCATAACTATCAATTGCGGGATATGGCTCCGGAACGAATTGTCCCGGATTATTTACTTGGATTTCTGATGGCTAATTTCCCTTTTCAGGGCAGAAATGATATTTTGCTGGAAAGAATTATCTATGAAGGAAAACTACGTTACATACTGACTCATTTGTTACCCAACAGGACACACCGGGAATGTATGGGGTATACCGAAGAACAGGATTCCTGGTGCAACACAAACCGGTCACGAATATGGAAAGCCATCCTCAGGAATGGACATCTGTATACTCCCGATTATATCACTACGGCAAAATATATAAACAGCACACCGTATACCGCACCAATTTCAACGGAATCCCCCGGAAAACTCGGCGTTTGGGTCGGCTTTCAGATCGTAGATTCCTACATGAAAAACTATCCTGAGACTACCCTGTCCGAATTAATGAACCTTGCGGATCCAATGCGACTTTTGAAGGATTCTAAATATAAACCTTAATTTACACTTGCAAATAAATCTATTATTTCTAACTTTGCATGCTGCAATATCAAAATCCAATTTAATGATCAGATTATTGAAATATATCTCTATATTGATTGTACTACTATCCAGTGTCACCCAGGAAAATGACTTTTTTCTTCATACGATAGAACGGGGTGAAACGGTATATTCTATTTCTGTGATGTACAACGTAACCGTCGATGATATTTACAAACTGAATCCCGAAAGCAAAAACGGCATCCGGGCCGGAAGCGCTCTGAAAATCCCTCAGAAATCAGGATCTTATTATTATCATACGATTCAACCGAAGGAAACCCTGTATTCCGTATCAAAAGAATACGGGATGAAAGGGGAAGATGTGGTCGCTGCGAATCCCGGACTGTCGGTTCAGACGTTTACCATCGGGAAAACGATACGTATCCCGACCAATATGGTCACCACTCCAATGGATACCGGAAATGAAAGCGCTCAAAAACGTGAGACTGAGGCTTTGTTGACTCAAATGCTTGAAGGAACTGACATCAAAATGATTAAAGTGGCATTGCTACTACCTTTCGGACTAAAAGGAAATATAAATAATAATGCCCAGGGCAATCGTTTTGTAGAATACTACGAAGGTTTCCTGATGGCATTGATGCAGACAAAAAACGCCGGTATATCCGTTGATTTGCAGGTATATGATATTGGCGATGACGTCGCCGACCTGTCTGCAATCTTAAAAAAGAATACGATACAGGACGTCAATCTGCTAATCGGAGGACTTAATGACAAACAAATCCGGATGATTTCGGCTTTTTCGAAAGATAAGGGTATTCCGTACGTCATCCCATTTACATCCAAAAGCGATGAACCTCTGAATAATCCTCATATTTTTCAGATCAATACTCCTCAATCGTATCTGTATTCAAAAGCATCAACAGCTTTTTGCAGGCAATTCAAGGATAAACAGGTGATCTTTTTCTTATCGGATCCTGCCAACGAAAAGATGGAATTTGTTAAAACTTTACAGGCAGACCTGACCCAGATGAAAGAAACATTCAAGTCCGTGTCCTACTCCGACCGTTTTTATCAGGATGCTTATGAACAAATGAATCCGGACAAGTTGAATGTTATTATTCCTTCGGACGACAGCCCGGAAACATTAACAAAAATAGCTGCTCCTTTGAAAGCTTTATCGGAAACCCATCCTGATTTGCGCATTACAGTGTTTGGTTATCCCGAATGGCAAGTGCATAGTAGTGAGTATATGGAAAGCTACTTCAAGTTGAGAGCCGGTTTTTATAGTGGTTTCTATGCTGATCCTACTTCTCCTGAAGTAAAGAATTTCTATTATGATTTTAATAACTGGTATTCCAGAGACCTGATCAGTACATTTCCTAAATTCGGAATACTTGGATATGATACGGGAATGTTCTTTATTAAAGGATTGCATGAGTATGGGACTGCTTTTGAAGCCAATATAAATAAGGTCAAAAACAAAGGAATCCAAACCGATTTCAAGTTTGAACGGGTAAATAACTGGGGAGGTTTTATCAATACCAATATCTACATTATTTCTTTCAATCCGGATTTCTCAATCTCTAAAAATGCTTCGAGGTAACCAAATGAAGAAAAGAATTGTTCTTGCATTGATGAACTTGTTACTGGGATTTCCGCTTTTTTCCCAGGTGACCATCCAATTGGATTCATTGGCTCCTCCACCCAAACCGTTTCAACCGGAATGGGCGTTTGGTGTAAACGGAGGCGTAACCTTATCTAAAGTCGGTTTCAACCCGACCGTTGCACAGACTACACTTCTTCAGTATGCAGGAGGAATAACAGCCCGGTACATATCAGAAAGGAATGTAGGATTACAACTTGAATTAAACTATTCTTTGCGTGGATGGAAAGAAAAAACAGACAGTGTCAATATTTATCGGACAACACCCGTATCTCCGGTTCCAACACCGGATGATCCGATAAGATATACCAACTACAGCCGTTCTTTAGCTTACCTGGAGCTGCCTATACTCACCCATATCTATTTTAATATGGGTAAACGGATGAGGATCATTTTTCTTATGGGCCCGCAAATAAGTTATTATCTGAATGAAAAAGTGCTTGAATCGGAACGGGTCATTGATCGTTCTTCCATAAATTCCACATACTACGACCAAAAAGTGCAAAGAATTTTCGATTATGGGATACTTGGAGGCATGGGGTTTGAACTCCGTACCGGCATAGGTAGTTTTGTCCTCGACGGCAGGTATTATTTTGGATTGTCTGATGTTTTCAGCAGCCATAAAGCGGATCCTTTTCAGGCATCATCCAATCAGATCATCAACATTAAACTGTCGTATCTGTTTAAAAAATAATGGAATATGGGTGATGATTCACCGAATTTCCAATGTTGGCCTTCCTGTCAACTCGCCCCGTGTTGATAAGATGTTGATTAATTCAGGCGGTAGTCTTCCGCTTGTATCGTCAAATACCGCTACCTTTGTAATCCTTAAAAAATGGATCACATATCAAATAATGGCAGAACAATACCAATCAAGATCAAATTCCAGAGGGAAGAAAAAAAATCCATCTAATTCGGAGGAAACCGGAAGGTTACAACCTCAGGCTCCTGAGTTGGAAGAAGCCGTGTTAGGCGCTTTAATGCTCGAAAAAGATGCTTATTCCGTTGTCAGTGAAATACTCCGGCCCGAAAGTTTTTACAATAAAACACACGAACTTATTTTCTCTGCAATTCAGGATCTGGCGGTACAACAAAAACCGATCGACATGTTGACCGTTATCGAACAACTTCGTAAAAAAGATGATCTCGATATTGTCGGAGGTCAGTTCTACATAGCACAGTTGTCTCAGAAAGTAGTTTCTTCCGCTCACCTTGACTATCACGCCCGCATCATTGCTCAAAAATATCTGGCCAGGGAACTGATCTCATTCAGCTCCCGAACCGCTGAAGGAGCTTTCGACGAAACGAATGACATTGATGATCTGATGCAGGAAGCAGAAGGTCAACTGTTTGAAATATCCCAACGAAACGTAAAGAAAGACGTCACCCAGATCAACCCCATAATCCGGGAAGCCATCGAACTGATGCAGGTTGCCGCCCAGCGGACAGATGGTTTAAGCGGAGTCCAGACCGGATTCAAATTATTGGATAAAATCACTTCCGGATGGCAAAATTCCGACCTGATTATCATCGCTGCCCGTCCCGCAATGGGAAAGACCGCTTTCGTACTCTCCATGGCCAAGAATATGGCCGTTGGATTCAACACCCCAGTTGCTATATTTTCCCTTGAAATGTCGAATGTACAGTTGGTGAACCGTCTGATCGTCAATATAACACAAATCCCGGCAGAGAAAATTAAAAACGGACGTCTGGAAAAATATGAATGGGAACAACTGGATTATAAGTTGAAAGAACTTTTCGATGCTCCCATTTTTGTAGATGATACCCCCAGTTTATCCGTATTTGAATTACGTACCAAAGCCAGGCGCTTAGTCAAAGAACATAAAGTGAAGTGCATCATTATAGACTATTTACAGTTGATGAACGCCAGTGGTATGACTTTTGGCAGCCGGGAACAGGAAGTCAGCACTATTTCCCGTTCCCTCAAAGGATTAGCAAAAGAATTAAACATTCCAATCATTGCCCTTTCACAGTTGAACCGTGGAGTCGAAAGCCGGGTCGGCAACGAAGGCAAGCGTCCGCAACTGTCCGACTTACGGGAATCCGGAGCCATCGAACAGGACGCCGATATGGTTTGTTTCATTCACCGTCCGGAATATTATAAGATATATACCGACGAAAAAGGCAACGACCTGACCGGAAAAGCAGAAATCATCATAGCAAAACACCGTAACGGAGCGACAGGAGACGCATTACTAAGCTTCAAGAAAGAATATGCCCGGTTCCAGAATCTGGATGATGACATGCTGGTCGAAGAATACCAGTCAAGACTCAACAGCCAGGCCGATATTGCTCCCGCCTCATTACCCAATAGAAACTTCTCCATCAGTAGCTCATCAGAGACACCGTTTTAATCGTTTGCATGTGAGCCGGCGCCACACGCACGTGTGATGCCAACACACACGTACGTGTGGCGACGACGCACATGCACGTGTGATGCCGACGCACACGCACGAGAGATAATCATTCATAGCACATGAAATTTTGGTGCAATTGTCCTGAAATCTATGTGAAACAATCTATTTTAATAAGATTTTTTATTAATTTTGCGGCTCAATCTTGAATTAGAGACAACATGAATATTTCTTACAATTGGCTAAAAGATTACGTTAACTTCGACCTGACGCCTCAGGAGTTATCCGCAGCATTGACATCCATTGGTCTGGAAACCGGAAGTGTAGAAGAAGTTGAAACCATTAAGGGAGGACTTCAGGGGCTTGTTACCGGACATGTACTAACCTGTGTCGATCATCCTGATTCCGATCATTTACATGTTACAACCGTCAATCTGGGTGGCGATGAACCGCAACAAATCGTTTGCGGAGCTCCCAATGTAGCTGCTGGACAAAAAGTGATCGTTGCAACCATCGGAACAAAATTGTATTCGGGTAATGAGACTTTTACCATCAAGAAATCCAAGATACGCGGAGTAGAATCGAACGGGATGATTTGTGCCGAAGACGAAATAGGTCTGGGAACCGATCATGCCGGAATTATCGTGTTACCTGCAGATGCGCCCGCAGGCATGCCTGCAGGGGATTATTACAAAGTAAAGAGCGATTATATACTTGAAGTCGACATTACCCCCAACCGGGTGGATGCAGCGTCCCATTACGGTGTAGCCCGCGATTTGGCGGCATATTTACAAAAAAACGGGAAGCAGGTGGAACTGAAAAAACCTTCAATCGACGCTTTTAAAATTGAAGATAAATCACCCGCTGTCGAAGTTGCGGTAAAAAATACAGAAGCATGTCCACGCTATTCCGGTATCACCATCAAAAACGTGAAAGTGGCGGAAAGTCCCGGCTGGCTAAAAGACAGGTTGCAAGCAATCGGCTTAAGACCAATCAACAACGTAGTTGATATTACAAACTACGTCCTGCACGAATTCGGTCAACCGCTTCACGCTTTCGACCGGAAAGAAATTACCGGTGACAAAGTATTGGTTATGACCCTGCCCGAAGGAACCGGATTCACTACTTTAGACGAAGTAGAACGCACTTTGAGCGACAGAGACCTGATGATTTGTAATGATCACGAAGGAATGTGTATCGGTGGCGTTTTCGGAGGTTTGAAATCCGGAGTGACCGGATCAACGGCAGATGTATTCCTCGAATCAGCATATTTCCATCCGACCTGGATACGTAAAACGGCTCGCAGACATGGTTTGAGCACAGATGCTTCATTCCGTTTCGAACGGGGATGCGATCCCAACAACACCATCTACGTACTAAAACGCGCCGCCCTAATGATTAAGGAAATTGCCGGAGGAACTATCAGCGGTGAACTACAGGACATTTATCCCAATCCCATTGAAAATGCCATCGTTGATGTTTCATATCAAAAAATCAATCGTGTCATCGGAAAAGAAATTCCATCCGCAACAGTAAAAAATATCCTGAAATTCCTTGAAATAGAAATCATTGGAGAACACGATAATATATTAACTTTGAGTATTCCTACTTATCGTGTAGACGTACAACACGATGTGGACGTGATTGAGGAGATTCTTCGTATCTACGGATTTAATAACGTAGAAATCGGGGATAATTTGAAATCGAACCTCTCCTACCTCACTCCAACCGATGAAGCCTACAAACTTCAGAATTTAATTTCAGAACAATTGACCGGCGCCGGTTTCCATGAAATCATGAATAACTCACTGACTTCAAGAAACTATTATGACGGTTTGGAAACTTATCCGGAAAACAAATGTGTGAAGTTAACAAATCCGTTAAGCGCTGAGCTCGATGTCATGCGTCAGACTTTGCTGTACGGAGGATTAGAAAGCATTGCATACAACCGTAACCGTAAAAATCCGGATCTGAGTTTTTACGAATTCGGGAATGTCTATTCCTTTCATAGTGATAAATTCAAAGAAGAAAGTCCGCTCACGGCAATCAAAGAAGAATCCCATCTGGCATTGTGGTTAACGGGAAATAAAGTCAGTAACAACTGGAATCATCCCGATGAAAAATCATCAATATATGAACTAAAAGCCTATGTGGAAAACATATTGCTCCGTCTGGGCATTAACCGGAAAAAGGTCAGTTTCAAGCCTTATACCAATGAATTGTTTCTTACGGCGCTATCCGTTGAAACAGTTTCAGGAAGAGAATTAGGCGTTTTAGGAATACTCAGTAAAAAATGCTGTAAGAAATTCGACATCAATGCCGAAGTTTATTATTCGGAACTCAGTTGGAATAACCTGATGAAAGAAGCCGGGTCAAACAAAATTACGGCGTCGGAAATATCCAGATTTCCACCTGCAAAAAGGGATTTGGCCTTGCTATTAGATCAAAAAGTACTATTCTCCGAAATAGAGAAAATAGCCTTTGACACCGATCGCAAATTACTGAAAGAGGTCGCTCTGTTTGATGTATACGAAGGAAAGAACCTGCCGGAAGGCAAAAAATCGTATGCCGTAAGTTTTATACTTCAGGACGAAGAAAAAACGTTAAACGACAAACAGATTGATAACCTGATGAATCGTATTCAGATGAATTTGAAACAAAAACTCAATGCACAATTGAGATAAACAGAGGTTTACATTTCTCGTACGTAAGCCTGACTTAAAAAACATAAATTTAGAACATATAATGGGAAGAGCGTTTGAATATCGCAAAGCGACAAAACTTAAAAGATGGGGCAACATGGCCCGCGTATTCACAAAGTTGGGTAAACAAATCACCATAGCCGTTAAAGAAGGCGGTCCCGACCCCGATACGAATCCCCGCTTGAGGGTGTTGGTGCAACAATCGAAAAAAGAAAATATGCCGAAAGACAATGTGGAAAGAGCCATCAAAAAAGCCACATCCAAAGATTCGGCCGATTATAAAGAAGTTGTTTACGAAGGATATGGCCCTTACGGAATTGCCATTGTGGTCGAAACCGCCACGGACAACCCAACACGAACAGTAGCTAATGTCCGCAGTTATTTCAACAAATTCGGTGGTTCCTTAGGAACATCCGGAAGTTTGCAATTCCTTTTCGATCACAAAAGTGTCTTTAAAATCACCCCCAAAGAAACCATTTCCCTGGAAGATCTGGAGTTGGAACTGATTGATTTCGGTGTGGACGAAGTCGAATACGATGAAGAAGAAAATGTCATCCTGATTTATGGAGAATTCCAATCCTATTCCATCATTCAAAAATACCTGGAAGAAAACGAATACGAGATACATAGCGCTCAATTTGAACGTATTCCCAACGACTACAAAGAACTGAACGAAGAGCAACGTACACAAATCGACAAACTACTGGAGAAATTTGAGGAAGACGACGACGTGCAAAACGTCTTTCACAACATGGAATAGCAGTTGCTACCGGAAAAACATTTGAAGAACTTAAAAAGCAAATGAATGAAGCCGTTGAATTCCATTTGGAAGGAATGTGTGAAGATGGTGATGAAATACCAGATATTTTTAATTCAGAATATGAATTATCTTTCCGTTTTGATAGCTGCAATCAGTCTTCTGTCAATTCCTAATTCTTTTGCATAGCCCTCAAACTTGGCTACTGCTCCGGCAACAGTGTCTATCAAAGTTTTATAGTCCTGTATATCATTATTATGGCCTACCGTTTCCAAATCCTCACGGGTAATATCTTCGTTTTTACCGTTTACCGTCAAAGAATGTCTGTTTGAATAGGCTGGTGCAGTCAAGTCTACACTATATGTTAAATCGTATGCCGGGGATATTCGCCATACTCCATTCCGATTCATGCAAAATGAAAAGTTTTTAGAATGGTCGTCCACATTCCGGGCAATGACATTAAACACCATCCGCAGATATTGTTGTTTACTATCTTCGTAGGGTAGATTCAGTCGCCGGATCACAGCAAATATATCTTCGTAACTATCGCTCGATGGTGATATCGCCGCCAAAGTTTGTGTATGTATTTTTTCGTTTCCGATGCGGTCAAAGCGCCGGGTAAGGAAATGAGTTACATTTTTGTAGGTACGGAGTTCTGACGGCATCATATCAATTCCGGCATCCAGCGCTATTCGGTAATACACGTATTCTAACTTGGCAAAAGGATACGCTGAATTATCATCATATTTCAGGATATAATGTTGAAAGCCTTCCTGTATTATACCCTGACCGGAAATGATTTCTCCCGTAGCGTCATTCAATGCAACAATTGCCTTCGGGCGTTTACCTCCCGGTGAAGAACTTATCTTTACCAAATCCTGCCATAAAATAGAGTTTTCCTGATTTAAGATAATAGCTTCCCTTTTATTTAATACTTGCTTCGCAAATTCATACAACCTTTGTACATCGACCGGAAAAGCAGAATTATCACCCAGTTTTTGTGCAGGTTCATATTCCAATGCCCCCATTGCCCGACTTCCAATAAACGAAAGATGGTCTACCGGATTCGTTTTTTTCGTCGGAATATTATTGTCCCGCAACCAGGCCTTAAAAAGAGAATTACCCCATTTGTCGGGCAAAGAATCCGCAATCATAGACGGAAGCCCATGATATAATTTATCCTTATCACCCATCCACGGTAGTTGCTTCTGACTGCGTGGCAAATTGATAGACATAGTTAATGGAGCAATATCCAACCCTTGCCCAAGAAAGGACGGCTCATATTCAAAAACAGCGACTCCCATCTTCTTGTCCCACGAGAGATAGCCGACATCCATCCCCCATAATTTGACCTTTACTGCGGTTGTTTCCATATCCTATTCCCTGCTTTGTTTCTTAAATACGTCCCGTGGGCTGATTGGCAGTTCCGGCAATAGCTTTTCAATCTCTTCCAAATTATCAATGGAACGAAGCAGCCTGATTAATGAAGCCATTGTAATTCCCGTGGAAGAACCATTTTCAAAAGAACTTATGGTAAATACACTCAAGCCGGATTTTTCCGCCACTTCTTTCTGCGTATATCCCATTCGTTTCCGGTAGTTGCTATACCGTTTACCCAGTTCCCGGATTATATCTCTCCCGGATTTTTCGTATAATTCGTTGTACATATCTTATTGATTTGCTTTTGCAAATATAGATAAATCTATAATAACAACAAAATAATTCCTAAAATATAGTTTTATCTATAGATGATCACACTAACTCTTGAAAGGAAGAAGAATGTAAGTTAAACATCCGTTCTGCATTTTCTGCAGTCTTTTTTGCCACGGTTTCCGGAGAGAGTTGGTAAATTTCCGCCAATTTCTCTACCACATAGCTAATGTATGCCGGTTCATTTCGTTTTCCCCGGAACGGCATGGGCGTCAGGTACGGAGCATCTGTTTCCGTTACAATCCGTTCTATGGGAGCCAGATTCAAATATTCTCGAAAAATGGAATTCTTGAATGTGACTACGCCGTTAATTCCCAGCATGAAATTTTTGTATTGCAGAGCCTGTTCCAATTCTTCGCGACTTCCTCCAAAACTATGAAAAACGCCCCTCAAATTATGTGCACCCACGAAATTCAAACATTCAAAAACTTCAGGAAATGCATCCCTGGTATGAATAACAACCGGAAGATCCATTTCAATGCTCCAACGAAGTTGTTCGATAAAAGCTTGTTTTTGTGCTTCGATATATGTCTTATCCCAATACAAATCAATTCCAATCTCTCCTACTGCGATGTATTTACGCTTATCATCAAACCAGGAACGGATTGTTCCCAGGTCTTCTTTCCAGGATTGATTTACACCGGTTGGATGCAAACCCATCATAGGGAAACAAAAGCCCGGATGTTGATCACACAGTTCATGCAAACGATTTACAGTTTCCGGATCAACATTGGGAAGTAATAATTTTGTAATTCCGGAATCTTTTGCTCTTTCAATCACTTCACTCCTATCCTCATCAAAATCTTCCAGATAAATATGCGTATGCGTATCGATCATCAATGTTCCCTTTCCATTAATTGTTTGGCAAACTCATACAAAACCGTTTTCTTTCTTTCCGGAAGATCAACCATTTCCAATGACGAAAGGGATTTTTCATACAAAATTTTCATTTTTTCTTCCGCGTGCTGTTTCAACAATAGTTTATCGTATATCGCCGTAACTCCACGAATTTTTTCATTTTCGTTGTATGAGGATGCTTCCAACCAATTCAACAACGACTTTTTGTCCTCATTTCCGGCCAATCGCAAAGCATTAACCAGGAAATATGTTTTTTTATTACATAAAATATCTCTTCCTATTGCTTTTCCAAACACAGCCGGGTTTCCATAGATATCTAACAAATCATCTTTTATCTGAAATGCAAGCCCCAGATTAATTCCAAACTCGTACAATAAATTCATATCCGTCATTTTTGCACCGCCAACCATGGCCCCGGATTTCAAGCAGGCTCCCATCATCACAGCTGTCTTCAGACATATCATTTCCAGATATTCCTCTTCGGTCACATCCTGACGCGCCTCAAATTCCATATCCAGTTGCTGTCCTTCACAGATCTCGGCTGCCGTTTTGGAAAACAAATCCAACAAAGGTTTCACCACATCAGCCGGAGCTTTTGCCAGGATCTGATATGCCAGGATCAACATCGAATCTCCTGACAAAATAGCCGTATTTTCATTCCACACCTTATGAACAGTGGGTTTCCCACGACGAATGTCCGCATGATCCATTACATCATCGTGCATCAATGTGAAATTATGAAAGACTTCCCAGGCTAAAGCCGGTTGAATGGAATCGGAAACGTCGTCTTTATACAAGTTGCAAGCCAGCAATACTAAAGCCGGTCTTGCCCTTTTTCCTCCTAAATCTAAAATATAGCGAATAGGAGCATATAATTGATCCGGATGTGAGGGATAAATAATTTTAGCGATGTTTTCACGAATAATATCCAGCGACTGTTCAAATGTAATCATAAAAATTGTAGCTTTTAAGAATTAAAATGAGTTGTATTATCAATTTATAGTTATAGTTTAAAGATGACCGGGACATAACATTTTACTTTAATTTCCCTCCCGTTTTTCTTTCCCGGGTTCCACTCCGGCATCATACTCAATACGCGCAATGCTTCTTCATCCAAAAAAATATACACGCTTTTTTCTAACTTCAAATCGGAAACCGTACCGTCTTCATTCACGATAAAAGAGCAGGTCACCTTGCCTTGTATCCGCTGTTTCAGAGCTACGGAAGGGTATTTCAAATTCTGATATATATATCGTATCAGTGCACCGCGACCTCCCGGAAATTCAGGCAATGTATCGGGCGCTGTTGCAATATTTTCCACGATCTCTTCCTCCGGATGTTCTACGACTTTTTCTTCAACTTCCTGTTCGTGCTCCACCTTATGAGAATCAGGAACTTCATCGGTGATCTCTTTCCGGATCAGAGGTTCTTCTTTAACATCAAAACCATCATATTCTGCATTTTGAGGCGCTTCTTCAATATATTCTTCGATTTCACCGGAAGACTGTTCTTCTTTTGGGAGTTCAAACTCCATTTCAAACGGTTCTTCCACGAAAAGACCGGATAACATTGCCGGATCCGGATAATCTTCCTGCTCGTTTCTCCATTCAAAAGTCACAAACAGTAGAGATAAAACGACAATAAAACCCATCAACAAAAAAACAGGTCGTTCATTCTCCAAATTGGCTCCGGATGTCTTTTTTTCTTCCATTTAACGTATTCTAATGCAAAGTAACGCAAAAAATCCCACGATTCATATACCTTTTTATTATTTCTTCCGTTTGTATAGTTAGCGGTTTTATCCGTATATTTGTCCATTCATTTATTAAGGCATGAAGAAAACGCTGTTATTTTGTATCATAATATTAAATACCTTATCCATCAACGCCCAGGAAGGTAGCACAGTCTTTAATTTTCTGGGATTCCCGGCATCTGCACGCGCCGGCGCGTTGGGACGTACCAATGTTTCCATTATTGAAAACGATGTCTCCCTGATATACCATAATCCGGCATTCCTCGGCCCTGAAATGGATAAAAGCGTCAACCTCAATTACTTATTCTATATCTCGGACATCGGCATGGGAAGTGCAACTTTTGCTAAAGCAATAGGCGAAAAGAATACCTGGGGTATTGGTTTCAACTACGCCAATTATGGGAAAATGATCAAGACAGACAAAGAAGGAATAATCAATGGCGATTTACCGGCTAAGGACATCTGCGGTAACCTGTTTTTTTCTCACGATCTTACAGACAGGCTCCGTGGTGGCGTTACTGCAAAATTTGTATATTCTCCTTATGACGAATATACTTCCATCGGATTGGGTGTCGATCTGGGATTAAGTTATTACAACAAAGAAAAACAATTCTCGGTAGGATTAGTCGGAAAAAATATCGGACGCCAGGTGAAAGCATACGATGAAGAATATGCTGAAATGCCTTGGGATATTCAATTGGGAATGTCTAAAAGACTGGAACATGCGCCTATACGTTTTTCGTTGACAGCTGTCAACCTCAATCATTGGGATTACAAAAAAACAGATGGAAAAGACCAGAAATTTTTCACTACTTTCCTGAATCATTTCATTGTCGGACTCGACTTTCTCCCATCCGATAATCTGTGGATCGCTCTGGGTTACAACGCCAAAGTGGGATCGGACATGAATTTACAGCAAGGCAACCGTATGGGAGGTTTCTCTATTGGCGCGGGATTAAACGTCAAAGCCTTTAAAATCAGCTGTTCTATGGCGCAATACCATCCGTCCGCCACATCGTTTATGGTAAGTCTCACAACTTCTCTCTCGGAAGTTAAGTTATAATACGAATGAAAAAAATAATCATAGCCATCGACGGACATTCTTCCTGTGGTAAAAGTACCATGGCCAAGGATTTGGCGGCAGACATCGGATACAAATATATTGACAGTGGCGCCATGTACCGTGCCGTTACACTTTACAGCATAGAAAACGGCATGTTTCAGGGTGACGACCTCGATACTGAAATGCTGGAAAAAGCGATGAAAGATATCAGGATCGATTTTCGTCCGAATCCGGAAACGGGCAGATCCGACACTTATCTGAACGGACGGAATGTAGAAAAAGAGATACGGGGAATGGAAGTCGCCGGAAAAGTAAGCCCGATTGCCACTGTAAGATTTGTGCGACGTGCGATGGTAGAACAACAACAGAAATTTGGAGAGGAAAAAGGTATCGTCATGGATGGCCGGGATATTGGAACTGTGGTTTTTCCCCAAGCTGAACTTAAAGTATTCGTAACTGCCCGCCCTGAAGTTCGCACCAGGCGACGTCTCGACGAACTTAAAGCAAAAGGGGAACCCGCCTCTTTTGATGAAGTTCTCGCGAATATTGAAAAACGTGACCTGATCGACTCTACAAGAGCGGAAAGTCCTCTCCTGCAAGCCGATGATGCAATCGTTCTCGATAATTCGGATATGACTATCGAACAGCAAAACAAATGGTTGGTTGGGAAATACCAGGCAAGAGTATGAGTTATGAGTTATAAGTTTTACGTCTTACGTTTTACGTTTTACGTTTGGGCTTACGCACGATAAAAACGTATAACGTAAAACGTATAACGTAAAACGTAAAAAGATGCTTGTAGAGATTGATCAGGATTCCGGTTTTTGTTTCGGAGTGGTTAATGCTATTAAAAACGCCGAAAAAGAACTCCTTCAGGACGATGAGCTGTCCTGTCTAGGCGATATCGTGCACAATAACCAGGAAGTCGAACGATTACGAAAAAAAGGCTTAACAACTATTAATCACGAGCAATTAAAGTTCCTGAAAGGCAAAAAAATACTTCTACGGGCGCACGGAGAGCCTCCATCCACCTATAGAACAGCGCTGGAGAACAATATCAGGATTATTGATGCAACTTGCCCCGTTGTTCTTCAACTTCAAAAAAAAATCAAAAAACAATACGAAATCTCAGGAAACGAAAACGCCCAGATTGTCATTTTCGGAAAAATGGGACATGCGGAAGTCAACGGGTTGGTCGGACAAACAGAAGGACACGCTATTGTAATTGAGAAAAAAGAAGATATCGACAAACTGGATTTCAGCAAAGATATTTTCCTTTTTTCCCAGACAACCATGTATCTGAATGATTTTCAGGACATTGTGGAAGCAATCAAAGACCGGATGGAACCGGATGTCGTATTCAAATACTTTGATACAATATGCCGCCAGGTTGCCAACCGGATGCCGAACATTAAAATTTTTACTTCCCGGCACGATCTGGTGTTATTCGTTGCCGGGAAAAAGAGTTCAAACGGAAAAGTTCTGTACGAAGAATGCCTTCAGGCCAATCCGAATACTCACTTAATTTCAACCCCTGACGAGATTGATCCGGAATGGCTTAAAGGCATTTCATCCGTCGGTATTTGCGGAGCAACTTCTACTCCCAAATGGTTAATGGAAGAGGTCGCTAAATCAATAACCGTCCTCCGAAACATCTGACGATTTTACTTTCTTCTTATCCAGCGATCTCCAGGCATACCAGATATACGCTGCCACAAATGGAATAAATAAAGAAACCACCGACATTGCTTTCAAAGTAAACAAACTGGAACAACTATTGGTAATCGTAAGCGAACTTTGAGTACTCGTCAACGAGGGATAATAAGATGTATTGTTAAATCCGGCGATCAGAAAAAGTACAAGCACGACCAAAATCACTCCCGGCCCGGCATACCAGATACCATAAATGAATTTTTTCTGAAAAGCGCTCCGGCCAAAGCCATAAAGTACAAGAACCACGCCAATCACTAACATTGCCAATGCCCAAGGCATAGCAAGCAAATTATGCCAGTATTTCAATGGTTCGGGTTCGCTACTTATCAATTTAGTTACAGGATCTTCAGCCCAGCCATCTTTCAATAATAACATACCCAAATAGAGCAGGAAGAACAGGAGAAAAGGGATTGCATTATACAAAAGTTGTTTTCTTGCGTTCTTGCGAATTTCACTGTCATCCAGGTTATTAATGAAATACAAACACCCCAGGCAACGAGCCAGGAAAAATACTGCCAATCCTAAAAATACATTCCATATATTTCCGACGGCCTCCAAACCATGAAGCGGATTTTCCCACGAAGAAATAACCGGCATAGCCAAATCTGTGATATTGCCTTTATTGACCACAAATTCCGACCCCGTAAAGAATGTTGAAACGGCTGCTCCCAACAAAAGAGGCCCCAATAAACCATTCAGGAACAAAAATGCTTTGTATGTCCTGTTTCCCAACAAACCACCTTTTTTTGCGATGAATTCATAAGAAACAGCCTGAACAACAAAGCTGAACAGGATCAACATCCATACCCAATAAGCGCCACCAAAACTGGTAGAATAAAATAATGGGAAAGAAGCAAAAAAGGCTCCTCCGAAAGTGACCAGTGTTGTAAATGTCAACTCCCACTTCATTTTCAGAGATAAAAGCATCATATTCAAATGATTCTCTTTTTTTCCAAGTGTATATATCAGTGATTGCCCTCCCTGCACAAACAACAAAAAGACTAATAATGCTCCGAGTAATGAAATGAGAAACCACCAGTAATGTTGATAAAATGAATAATCCATAGTTTTTTAAAATTAAGATGATTAAAATAATGAAGATAATGAAAAGACTATGCTTTAATTTTCTTCATTTTTTTCATTAATAAACTCCGGGCCCTTCTTTATTTGTTTTACCATGATACCGATCTCAGCAATCAGCAATACGGTAAATAAAGTAAGAAAAATAAAGAATGTAAGTTTCACAGAACCGGTATCAATATTGGAAATAGCGGCCTGTACCGGCATAATATCCTGTATTGCCCAAGGCTGACGGCCAACTTCGGCGACAACCCATCCCGCTTGTGATGCTATGTATGCCAATGGTATCGAGAACAAACAGATCCACTGCAACCATCTTGTATTTTCAAATTTCTTTTTATAAATGAGGAACCAGACCAGCACGAATAATACCAGAAAAAAAGCGGCAAGTATCACCATGATCCTGAATGAATAAAATACCAGAGGCACATTCGGCACGGCATCTTCAGGAGATTCAAAATAACCATATCCAAAATGTTTGAAATTTTCATCCAACGTTTTCCGGGCTTCGGCAGCTACAGTTTCATTCCCCTCTTTTTGTGCTTCCCGATAACGGTTCAATGCCGCTTTGGCTATTTTTCCTTTCTCCATTTTCTCCGCTATTGACAGAGCCTTTCCTTCCGGTGTATCATATCCTCCTTCAACCAGGTTATTGATTCCCGGTACATACCCGTCGAAATCGCGTGTCGAAAGGAAAGACAATACTTTAGGAAACCGGAAGTCGAACACAAATGCCTCTTTGTCATCACCGTATTCTTTTCCCGGGGTAAGGATCCCGACTCCAACTAGTCCGACACTGTTTCCACCTTCGTACAGACCTTCCATAGCCGCTAATTTCATCGGTTGTTTCTGGGCTACCTGATAAGCAGAACCGCCTCCCGTCCATGCCGAAAGTAAAATTCCGATCATACCCACTATTGCGGCAATCTTTATGCTATCACGGGCAAAAACAGTTTCCCGCTTTTTCAGCAGAAACCAGGAACTTATACCTACAACAAATGCTGCACCCAACATCCATCCGGACAATACTGTGTGGAAAAATTTATTGATAGCGACAGGTGAAAATACCAACGCCCAAAAATCATTCATTTCATTACGTACCGTGTCCGGATTGAATTCCATTCCGACAGGATATTGCATCCAGGCATTAGCAACCAGAATCCATAGGGCAGAAAGAGTCGCTCCGAACACTACCAACCAGGTAGAAACCAGGTGAAACCCTTTGCTGACCCTGTTCCATCCGAAAAACATAACAGCTATGAACGTTGCTTCCATGAAAAAAGCAAAAATACCCTCAATCGCTAACGGAGCCCCGAAAATATCTCCGACAAACCAACTGTAATTGGACCAATTCGTTCCAAATTCAAACTCAAGGATAATTCCCGTCGCTACTCCAATGGCAAAATTAATTCCAAAAAGTTTCATCCAAAATTTGGCCGTTTGTTTCCACTTGAGGTCTCCTGTGCGGTAGTATATGGTCTCCATGACTCCCATCACAATACCCAGACCCAGGGTTAACGGAACAAATAACCAATGATACGCAGCCGTAAGAGCGAACTGCGCCCTCGACCAATCAATTAAAGATACATCAATCTGATCCATTCTAACAAAGATTATTGATTTATATTTTTTGTGAGTTGTTTCCCGACATATTCACTCTTTTCTTTATCCGTATCAAACCTGGAATTCAGAAAATCCGGAAAAAAGAAAACTTTCAATATAGCAAACATAATAAAGAGTTTTATTAAAATAATGATCCACAAAGTTTTTCCCCACGTCATTCTCTTAACTCCTTCAACATACATGGAAACAAAGCCGGAAAATGTTTTGATTTTTTCCATAAACAGCATTTTATTTCATTCAGCAAAGATACATTTATTTTAAGAAAAATGAAAAATTCTCAATAATTGTTTAAAATTATTTTCAGTACAACGACAAAAAACATTTTGCGTTTAAAAAATAATACATTAACTTTGCGTCGGTTTTTGGAGATAAATGCCCAGGTGGTGAAATTGGTAGACACGCCACTTTGAGGGGGTGGTGCCGGTTACGGTGTGTGGGTTCAAATCCCGTCCTGGGCACAATTCAATTCTTTAACCCCTTGTAAATCAATGTATTTGCAAGGGGTTTTTATATAGAAATAGCACATACTCCCTTTAGTTAGGAAAACTAAGGTTTACTCCTCAAAGATAGAGTTTTTTTTTATTATAAGATTATGCGTAATCGATAATCAATTTAGGATCAATATTCAACGATTTGTGAAGTTTCTTTGCCATACGCATGGATATTGATCTTTTTTGCCGCATGATTTGAGAAAGCGTCGGTTCGTTGATATCAAGCATCTCGGCCAGCTCTTTTTGTTTGATATTGCGGCTATACATTTCGTCTTCAATGCTCCTTATCAGAGGAGATTTCCTGCGAACATTAAGATGTTTGAATTGAACATAGTCGTTTTCATACATGGCGCCCAAATAAGATAAACGCCCAATTTCACGGGTATATTCATTATCATAGTCCGACTCAAGCAGACCTTTTTCGCTTGCTTCGACAATCAACTCATTCACACGGATACGAACAGCTTCGTATTGTTCCTCTGTTTCTATTTTTTTTATATTCTTCAAATCCATAATCACCGTATTAAATTGTTTTACAATTAATTTTGTTATATTCTTCATGCGTGCCGATAAATCGTACGGTAACAGTTCCGGCGACAAACACAACGACGGTCACAATGCGGAATCCATTGCCTTTTATGTTAAAAACATATTTCGCATTTCCTACGTAATCGGCAGAAGGAAATGCTTGTTTTACGTCGTTATGATTTTTCCATTCGGAAGCTTCAACTATATCGATCCAATTTTCAATCGCACTTTTAGTAATAGCATGCCTGGTAATGAATTGCTCTATTTCCTTTTTTCCGAATATTTGCATTATTTTCTCATTTTGACGTTGCAAAGATAGTAATTAATTATCAAATTTGCAAATTTATTTTTCTCAGTCGCAGCTACGCCGCTCTGGGAAACGCATACGCCATTTCTACCATGCGCTCACGCACATGTCTACAAAGATGTTAGCGCTACGTACCTTCTATTGATATTAATGCCCTCCGGGCAAAAACCGGGTAATGTTCGTATTTTTTTCTTTTTATTGATATTGTTGCCCTACCGGGCAAAGAGCGGGTAATGTTCATTTTTCTATTGATATTGTTGCCCTCCGGGCAAAGACGTTGTTTGTGTTGTTTGTGCATTTCTCGTCAGGGAAACAATATCAATAGAAAATCGTTGAATTGCTCCCGCCATAGCCCAGAGGGTGGGGTGTCAAAAATTAAAGAATACGGTTTAAAAATGACGTTCATTATTTGTGCTTGTCCCGATAGAATGTCACATTTTTGACAGCCCACCCGGAGGGCTTTAATAAGCGTTGCAACCTCTCAAGTGATATTTTTTTTCACCTCAGTTGAAGTATTTGTTTTTTAGATAAGCCCGTCAAATCAATAATATCGTCAACAGACATATTCT
>JAIRZF010000047.1 GCA_031267385.1 Dysgonamonadaceae bacterium
GATATTGAGAGTATCCTCACCCGTCTCCTCCAGGTTGCCGATTACGATGTGGACGCCGCTCAACGGGGAATCGTATTTATCGATGAAATAGACAAAATCGCACGGAAAAGCGATAACCCTTCCATTACGCGCGATGTAAGCGGAGAAGGGGTGCAGCAAGGACTGCTGAAACTTCTGGAGGGTTCGGTTGTTAATGTGCCGCCCCAGGGAGGACGTAAGCATCCCGATCAGAAAATGATTCCGGTAGACACGAAAAATATTCTCTTTATTTGCGGAGGAGCATTCGATGGGATAGAGAAAAAAATAGCGCAACGTCTTAATACGCAAGTGGTAGGTTATTCTGCTATAAGAGCCAAAAGCCATATCGACAGGGAGAACCTGCTTCAATACATCGGTCCTCAGGATTTGAAATCGTTCGGATTAATTCCGGAAATTATCGGTCGTTTGCCGATCCTGACTTATCTTAATCCATTGGATAGAGGAGCCTTGAGGAGTATTCTGACCGAACCGAAAAACTCCATTGTCAAACAATACGTCAAAATGTTTGAAATGGACGACGTGAAACTGACTTTTGATGATGAAGTCCTGGAATATATCGTAGACAAAGCAATCGAATTCAAACTTGGCGCCCGGGGATTACGATCAATTACAGAAGATATCATGATCGATGCAATGTTTCATCTCCCTTCCACAGCAGAGAAAGGATTGCATATAACTTTGGATTACGCAAAAGAAAAAGTTGAAAAATCGAAGACCAAACGGTTAAATGTCGCCTGAAAATCCTTGATATAAATGTGATTGAAAAATATTTTTAAAAAAGTTGTGTTTTTTGGAATCAATGATATATCTTTGTTATAAATGAAAGACTACAATCATTGAAAAACAAGATGGCAAAGAAAGATTTTTTAACAGAAGAACTCAAGAAACATTTTGGCTTTGATACATTTAAAGGAAACCAGGAAGCTGTGATCCGTAATGTATTGGACGGAAGAGACACATTCGTATTGATGCCTACGGGTGGAGGTAAATCATTGTGTTATCAATTGCCCTCCCTCCTGATGCAGGGTACGGCTATTGTGATCTCCCCTTTGATCGCTTTGATGAAAAATCAGGTGGATGCCATGCGTAGTTTCAGCGAAAGTAATGGCGTTGCGCATTTCATTAACTCATCTCTTAATAAAACAGCCATAGATCAGGTGAAAGAAGATATACTCGGAGGCAAAACAAAATTACTGTATGTCGCTCCCGAATCCCTGACAAAAGAAGACAATATCGAATTCCTGAGGCACGTGAATGTCTCGTTTTATGCTGTTGATGAGGCGCATTGTATCTCGGAATGGGGGCATGATTTCCGCCCGGAATACAGGCGGATTCGTCCGATAATTAATGAAATAGTCCAAAGGCCGGTGATTGCACTGACAGCAACGGCTACTCCTAAAGTACAGCATGATATACAGAAAAATCTGGGAATGATGGATGCTACGGTTTTTAAATCTTCATTCAATCGCCCGAATCTGTATTATGAAGTAAAACAAAAAACGAATGATGTAGACAAAGATATAGTCAGATTTATTAAAGGTCAACACGGTAAATCGGGTATCGTATATTGCCTTTCCCGTAAAAAAGTGGAAGATTTTGCCGAGATCCTGAAGACAAATGGGATCAACGCCCTACCATACCATGCCGGCATGGATTCGCAAACGCGTACCGGTAACCAGGACGCTTTCCTGATGGAAAAGGTAGACATTATTGTCGCTACCATAGCATTTGGAATGGGAATTGATAAACCGGATGTCCGTTATGTCATTCATTACGACATCCCCAAAAGTCTGGAAGGATATTATCAGGAAACCGGCAGGGCGGGACGAGACGGAGGAGAAGGGAAATGTATTGTGTTCTACGTCAATAAAGACCTGCAAAAACTGGAAAAATTTATGCAGGGAAAGCCTATCTCCGAACAGGAAATCGGCAAACAACTCCTGGAAGAAACAAAAGCATACGCCGAAACCTCGGTTTGCAGAAGGAAAGTCCTGCTGCATTACTTTGGGGAAGAGTATACGGAAGAAAACTGTGGAAATTGTGATAATTGTTTAAATCCCAAAAAGCAAGTGGAAGCAAAGGAACTCTTGATTACGGTCTTGGAAACCGTATCTATACTTAAAGATAAATTTAAATCGGATCATGTGATCAATATCCTGTTAGGAAAGGAAACGTCCGAAATTATTTCCTATGAACATCAGGATCTGGAAATGTTTGGAACAGGAACCGATGAAGATGAAAAGACATGGAATACGGTGATCCGCCAGGCAATGATCGCCGGATATCTGGATAAAGACATCGAAAATTACGGACTTCTTAAATTAACGCCCGCAGGTAGAAAATACCTGGAAAAACCGTCTTCATTTAAAATTACAAAAGACAATGAGTTTGATGAAGATGATGCCACGGACGAAACCCCGGTAAGAGGAGGCGCTTCCTGTGCCGTAGACCCGGTGTTGTATTCCATCATGAAAGATTTAAGGAAAAAACTCTCCAAAAAACTGGATGTTCCTCCGTATGTGATATTTCAGGATCCGTCCTTAGAAGCGATGGCAACGACTTATCCCATTACAATCGAGGAGTTGCAGAACATTCCCGGAGTAGGCGCCGGAAAAGCAAAACGTTAC
The DNA here is from genome assembly GCA_031267385.1 of Dysgonamonadaceae bacterium. Lineage (GTDB taxonomy): Bacteria > Bacteroidota > Bacteroidia > Bacteroidales > Azobacteroidaceae > BNXB01. The sequence goes on from JAIRZF010000047.1 coordinate 2,667, forward strand.
GGACAGGAATTTGTTGGACTGATCAAACGGCATGTCATCGAAAATGAAATAGAACGTCCCGAAGATTTGAGAGTACGTACCGTTGCCAACAAATCAAAACTCAAAGTGTTCATCGTACAAAGTATCGACCGTAAAGTGGCGCTGGACGATATCGCAACCACTAAAGGGCTGGAATTCAGCGAACTGCTGGACGAGATTGAAGCAATTGTATATTCCGGCACAAAAATCAGTATCGATTATTTCCTGATGGATGTAATGGATGAAGAACATATTGAAGAGATATATCTTTACTTTAAAGAATCGGAAACTGACGGTATGAAAGAGGCTATCGATGAATTAGGTAACACCTATACGGAAGAAGAAATTCGTTTGGTGCGTATCAAATTCATTTCTGAAATGGCAAATTAATCAAAAAAAATACGTACATTTGCACGCAATAAATTCTAAACCTCCCTTATATGTCGTTTATTGCAGATAAAGTGATCATGGACGGATTGACTTTTGATGATGTGTTGTTAATCCCCGCCTATTCGGAAATATTGCCTCGCAGTGTCGATTTGTCGACAAATTTCTCAAGGAACATAAAACTCAATATTCCTATGGTTTCCGCAGCCATGGATACCGTAACCGAAACGAAGCTGGCTATTGCCATCGCCCGTGAAGGAGGGATCGGAGTAATCCACAAGAACATGGGAATTGAAGAACAAGCCAGGCAGGTGCGGGCTGTGAAACGTGCTGAAAACGGAATGATCTCTCATCCCGTGAGTATCAAAAGGAGGAAAACCGTCGGTGATGCTTTGGCCTTGATGGCAGAGTATAAAATCGGTGGAATTCCGGTTATAGACGACGAAAATCACCTTGTTGGAATTGTAACGAATCGCGACTTAAGATTCCAGCGGGATATGAGTCTGCTGGTTGAAGATGTGATGACCAAAAAGAATCTGGTGACTACCGGTCCGTCAACAAACCTGGAAGCCGCTACCGAAATTCTTCAACAATATAAAATTGAAAAACTTCCGGTTGTCGATGCAAATAATAAACTCATCGGATTAATTACCTACAAGGATATCACAAAAGCCAAAGATAAACCGTCCGCATGTAAAGATTCGGGCGGACGGCTTCGTGTTGCCGCCGGAGTTGGAGTTACAAGCGATGTTTTTGACAGGATGGACGCCCTGGTTGAAGCAGGTGCTGACGCGGTTGTTATCGACACGGCGCACGGCCACTCCAAAGGAGTGATACAAACACTTCAGGAGGCAAAAAAGAGATACACAAGCATTGATGTTGTTGTGGGCAATATCGCAACTGCCGACGCCGCTAAAATGTTAATCAAAGCCGGCGCTGATGCCGTTAAAGTAGGAATCGGCCCGGGTTCCATTTGCACTACACGTGTGATTGCCGGGGTTGGAGTCCCTCAACTTTCTGCTATTTACGATGTTGCAAAAGCTCTGAAAGGATCGGGCATTCCGGTAATTGCCGATGGAGGGTTGCGTTATTCTGGAGACATCGTTAAAGCGTTGGCCGCAGGAGGATCTTCGGTGATGATGGGTTCCCTGTTGGCGGGAGTGGAAGAGTCCCCGGGTGAAACGATCATCTATAATGGGCGTAAATTCAAATCTTACAGAGGAATGGGTTCGCTTGAAGCGATGCAAAAAGGTTCAAAAGACCGTTATTTTCAGGATGTGGAAGATGATATCAAAAAATTGGTCCC
>JAIRZF010000085.1 GCA_031267385.1 Dysgonamonadaceae bacterium
TCCCTCCCAAAGATGCTCAAAAGATGCTGGCATATACGATGAAAGGCGCTGCCGATCTCTTGTTGAAGACCGGCGTAAATCCGGAAGACGAAATTGATAAAGTAACTACTCCGGGAGGAATTACCATCAAGGGAATTAATGAATTGGAAGCAAACGGTTTCTCGAATGCAATCATTAAGGCGATGAAAGCATGTAAGTGACGTTATACGTTTTACGTTATACGTTATACGTTTGGCTTACGCACGACGAACGACGCATGTAAAACGTAAAACGTAAAACGTAAAAAGGACAATGAAAAACGCACGACAAAAACGTAAAACGTAAAACGTAAAACGTAAAACACAATGAACGATCAGATCAGACAAATAGCGGAACGCCTGAAAGGCTTGCGGGAATCCCTCGACCTTTCGACCGAAGAAATGGCAATGCACTGTGGAAAGCAGGCATCAGAAGTAGAGTTATATGAATCGGGGGAATTGGATATTCCGATGAGCTATCTATTCGATGTAGCTCAGAACCTGGGAGTAGACACCTCTACGCTTATTTCCGGAGAAGAACCTCGTATGAAATCGTATTTCCTTACCCGTAAAGGGAAAGGGATTTCGGTAGAACGTACAAAAGCGTATAAATACCGGGCATTGGCCGGCGGATTTAAAAATCCGGGTTCAGAACCGTTTGAAGTCACCGTTGAACCGAATGAAAACCCTATTTTTCAGAACACACATGTTGGACAGGAGTTTAACTATGTGTTGGAAGGCAGATTGCAGCTTCGGATCAACGATAAGGATCTGATTCTCGGAGAAGGTGATTGTATCTATTTTGATTCCTCTAACCCGCATGGGATGAAAGCGCTGGATGGAAAACCCGTGAAATTTTTAGCAATAATAATGTAATATGATAGAAAAATATATACCCCAGACGTCGTTCAAAGATCAGGAAGATTTTAAGAAGAACTTTAAAATTAACGTCCCGGAATGTTTTAACTTTGCATATGATATTGTCGATGAGTGGGCGAGAACCGCGCCCGGTAAGCCGGCATTGTGCTGGACAAACGATAAGGGCGAACACATTGATTTTACATTTTCCGAACTTAAAAAACAAAGCGATGCGGCGGCTTCTTTTTTTCAGTCCCTGGGAATCGGTAAGGGAGATACGGTGATGCTGATCCTGAAACGTCGTTATCAGTATTGGTTTGCTATTCTCGGATTACATAAAATAGGCGCTATCGCTATTCCTGCAACGCATTTATTGACAAAAAAAGACATCGTATACCGTTGTAACGCCGCCGATATTAAAGCCATTGTTTGCACCGGAGAAGGCGAGGTGATCCAACATATCAATGATGCCATGCCCGAATCTCCCTCTGTAAAAAGCCGGATCTCAACCGGCGCAAATATCCGGGAGGGCTGGTATGATTTCAATCTCGGATTAAAAAATGCAACACCATTTATAAAACCGGAAAAAGTAAATTCGAACGAAGATATTTTCCTGTTGTATTTTACTTCCGGAACGACCGGGAATCCCAAAATGGTGATTCATGATTTTACCTATCCGCTGGGTCATATTGTAACGGCCGGTTTCTGGCAAAATCTGCAGGAGGACAGTCTCCATCTCACATTGGCAGATACAGGATGGGCAAAGGCCGCCTGGGGGAAGATCTATGGACAGTGGATTGCCGGCGCCTGCGTTTTTGTTTATGATCACGAAAAATTCACGCCTGCCGATTTATTACAAGTGATACAGGATTATAAAGTGACTTCTTTCTGCGCCCCTCCGACAGTATTCCGGTTTCTGATACGGGAAAATATCGGTAAATATGATTTGTCGGCCTTGAAATATTGCACAATTGCCGGAGAACCGCTTAATCCGTCGGTTTATCAGGCATTTCATAAAGCGACAGGAATCAAATTAATGGAAGGATTCGGACAAACCGAAACAACAATAACAATAGCTACATTCCCTTGGATGGAACCGAAACCCGGTTCAATGGGAATGCCAAGTCCAGCCTATAACATGGACCTGATTACCCTCGACGGCCGCAGCGCTGAAGACGGAGAACAGGGGGAAATTATTTTCCGGACAGATAACGGACGTCCGGTCGGCCTGTTCATGGGTTACTATCGCAATCAGGAATTGACGGAAAGCGTGTATTTTGATGCCATTTACCACACCGGGGATATCGCCTGGAGAGATGAAGACGGATACTACTGGTTTGTAGGCCGTAACGATGACGTAATCAAGAGTTCGGGCTATCGTATCGGGCCGTTTGAAGTAGAAAGCGCCCTGATGACGCACCCGGCGGTAGTAGAATGTGCCATTACCGGAGCGCCCGACGAAGTTCGCGGCCAGGTTGTAAAAGCAACGATTGTCCTCGCTAAAGACTATAAAGACAAAGCCGGCGATCTTTTGATAAAGGAAATTCAAGATCATGTGAAAATCGTTACCGCTCCATATAAATATCCACGGATTGTTGAATTTGTCGATGAATTACCCAAGACGATCAGTGGTAAGATCCGGCGGGTTGAAATCCGTGGAGAGAAAAAGTAAACGGACAATATTCATATCATTTTATACCTGTTTATTATTATGAGGAATTGGAATGTGCTGCATTTGTGGCACATTCTTTTTATATAGATAGCGAGCTGTTGAAAAATATTTTCCCATAATTCATGACTTACAATTCATAACTATTCTTATCTTTGCCCGCGCAAATTCACATACATACAATGTATAATGCAAGAAATTCTCAGAAATACTTGTTCTTCTCTGTTTTTTAACATCCGCAATTTGGATGTTAACACACACAGCCTCGCGCGTTATAATAATCATAAATTTATTAATATCAAAGTGTTACCCCTTGTCAAAACAAGAGGATTACAAGCCTTTTCCCTCCATTTATACTGCAACCGTACCGGAAACATTGTTTCTGTTCACAATACGCTCTGTACTGCAAACATTTCAGACGGAAATTATAGGAATACACTCTGCACTGCAAACATTTCAGACGGAAATTATAGGAATGCACTCTGCACTGCAAACATTTCAGACGGAAATTATAGGAATACACTCTGTACTGTAAACATTTCAGACGGAAATTATGGGAATACACTCTGCACTGCAAACATTTCAGTCGGAAACGAAAAGAAAGAAATGAAAAACAATAATTATCCCTTTAAATTTATAAACAAATGGAAACAAAATTAAGAAAACCGGAAACGGGAAGTTCCAACAACGCGGACCACGTGAAATACCACGAAGTAACGTCCCAATGTGTCTATCGTGTCTTATTCTTTTTATTGATGATGTTGTTGGGCAGCGCCGGCGCTTTTGCAGACGGCGTCGATATTGACATCAATACTGCTGGAGACGACGGCTCCGGTTTCGAATGGAAAGGCCCTAGACTTATTATTAGTGGAAGCGGCACATACATCATTACCGGTGACGGTGAGACTGCCAATCGCATTGAGGTAGCCTCCGGGGTGACGGATGTGAATATTACGATCAAAAATGTCAATATAAAAAGTGGTTGCGCTTTCTCTCTTGGGAGTGGCGCTGAGGTTAATTTGACGCTTTCGGGCAATAATGTTCTGACAAGCAGCGACGGAGCCAATGCCGGTCTGGAAGCGCCTTCAGGCACAACCCTTACAATCACCGGCGGATCGCTCGAAGATAAATTAACGGTAACCGGAGGAGTCCAAGCTGCGGGCATCGGCGGCGGCAACTATGGTTCCGGCGGCGCTATCACTATCAGCGGTGGTACGGTTACGGCAATCGGCGACAACGGCGCAGGCATCGGCGGCGGCAACCATGGTTCCGGCAGCGCTATCACTATCAGCGGTGGTACAGTTACGGCAATCGGCACCGGCGGCGCAGGCATCGGCGGCGGCTACCTGGGTTCCAGCGGCATTATCATTATCAGCGGCGGCACGGTTACGGCATCCGGCATCCTCGGCGCAGGCATCGGCGGCGGCTACCATGGTTCCGGCAGCGCTATCACTATCAGCGGTGGTACGGTTACGGCAATCGGCATCGGCGGCGCAGGCATCGGCGGCGGCAACCAGAGTTCCGGCGGCATTATCACTATCACCGGCGGTACGGTAAAGGCAACCAGCAGCAGCAGCAACGGCAATATCCAGAGCCAACCTACCGACGGCGAAGGTCACAACGTTTACCTCAACACCCTCACGGTAGGCTCCGACTCCAACAGCGATAAATCCATCCCTGCAGGCAGCATCAACGGAAAAGATTGCGCCGAAACCCCAGACGCTGCAACCGGCGTGTACGGCATCAAAGATGTGAAAACCGACGATTCAGGCAACGTCTACTTCTACCTGCCTGAAAGCGGTAGTAATGAACTTATAACGCTTACGGCAGACGGCAATTCTTATGGAAAGAGTTACAAGCGGGAAGCTGACGATACTAACGAAGAAACACTTGAACTGATCCCGGACGCCCCGGACGTTCCATTAAAAGATTTTAAAATCCTGAAAGACCTCGAAGACGCCATCGTCTGTGCCGGTGGAAGCCATACTTTCGAGATCGAGGCCGAAGGAGACAACCTGACTTACGAATGGTATTACGGGAACGAACGCATCAAAGGCGCCAGCGGGAATACTTATACAATAACAAACGCAGAGTTTCGCGATTACGAACGTTATTACGTGATTGTGAGGAGTCAACCCGGCGATCACCGTTCCAGTATTTACAGCAAAAACGTACGCCTCTGGGTAGCCGATCAGTTGCCGGAGAGCCTGCAATTCACCGAATTTCCATCCCCGGCGATTACCGGAAACACCTACCGCATCAAATTGGCCGGTTATCCCGATGTGACGCAATACGTTTGGGGTTATCGCGTACAAAACACGGATACCCAAAATGACGGCGTGACCTTCTCTCCTGCAACGGGCGGTGTAGGGAAAAACGAAACCCTGGCAACGTTCGGCGCTCTCTCCGCAGGCCAAGGCCTGTTGACCGTGACGCTCACCCACCCTTGCGGCACACGGGAAGCAACGCAAGCCATTGTGGTGCAATATCCGACCGGAGTCGAGCAGGTTGCAGAACAGGCAGTCCGGGTTTCTCCCAATCCCACGGCAGGTATTATAAAGGTCTCCGGGACGAAGTCGAACCAAATCATCCGCATTGTGGATATTGCAGGGTCGCTGAAAGGCGCTTATCCGGCTCAGGACGGCGAAACGACGATCGACCTGGCGGGTTTCACCAAAGGAATTTACCTGGTTCACTACGGCGGCAAGACCTGCAAGGTGGTGAAGCAGTAGAGACAGTATTTCCCCTTTTTTTTATATCTTTGCGGCTTCCGTTCAGTTTCATGATATATAAAATTCTAATTTAATCTAAAAAATAAAGATGTCTCATTTACCTGATTTGATGAAAGACTTGGCTCTCATTCTGGTTTCAGCCGGAATCATAACGCTGATTTTTAAGTGGTTAAAACAGCCTTTAGTTTTAGGATATATTGTTGCCGGGATATTGGCTGGCCCCCATATTGATATATTTCCTACCATTACAGACTCGGCAAATATAAATATCTGGGCGGAGATCGGGGTGGTCTTCCTTCTTTTTGCCCTGGGTTTAGAGTTCAGTTTCAAAAAGTTGATGAATGTAGGAGGAACCGCCTTTATTACCGCAATAACAGAAGTGGTTTCCATGTTGTTGGTCGGATATTTCATTGGAATGGCGCTTGGTTGGCCGCAGATGGACAGTATACTTCTGGGAGGGATGCTTTCGATGTCTTCCACTACAATTATAATCAAGGCATTCAATGACCTGGGGTTACGCAGTCAAAAATTTACCGGGATTGTTTTTGGAACTCTGATTGTCGAGGATCTGGTGGCCATATTGATGATGGTTCTCCTGTCTACAATGGCGGTCACACGCGGTTTCGCAGGCGAAGCCATGCTTGAAAGTATTCTGAAAGTAGCTTTCTTCCTGATCCTTTGGTTTTTGGTCGGGATATATATCCTTCCCGTATTTTTCAGGAAAGCCAGGAAATTGATGAACGATGAAACCTTGCTGATCATTTCGCTCGGTTTATGTCTGGGGATGGTTGTGTTGGCCACGAAAACCGGATTTTCCGCAGCGTTGGGCGCTTTCATTATGGGATCTATCCTGGCGGAAACAATAGAAGCAGAGCACATTGAACACCTCATAAAACCGGTGAAGGATCTTTTTGGAGCCATATTTTTTGTATCAGTAGGAATGTTGGTCAATCCGTCCGTATTGGTTGAATATGCCTGGCCTGTTGTCATTATCACTCTGGCGACAATCATGGGAAAGGCCATTTTCTCGTCGTTCGGGGTGTTACTTTCCGGCCAGCCGTTTAAGACATCCATCCAGTCGGGATTCAGTTTAGCACAGATTGGCGAATTTGCATTTATTATCGCGTCGCTTGGAGTTTCTTTAGGAGTAATGAGTGGATTTATTTATCCGGTTGTGATTGCCGTGTCGGTCATAACGACATTTACAACCCCTTACATGATCCGTCTTTCGGATCCGTTTGCAGCCTGGTTGTATAAGACATTGCCGCAAAAAGCAATTGATTTTCTGAATGTGTATACTTCCGGATCCAAGACCGTGAACCACGAGAGTGATTGGAAGAAACTTGTGAAAAGTTTTATCGGAAAGATGATAATCTATATTGTCCTGCTGGTCGCTATTATTTTATTTTCAGTAAAATACCTGACTCCATTCCTGACCGGTAAGATACCCGGAATATATGGATCCCTGCTGTCGGCAGTTATTACATTAGTGATTATGTCCCCATTCCTGACCGCACTGATTGCCAATAAAACCAATTCCCCGGAACTGGTTATGAACTTATGGAATGACAATAAATACAACCGGGGGCGGCTTGTTTCCCTTCTTATATTCAGGGTTTCAGTAGCCGTTGCATCCATTACTTTCGTGTTGATCCGGCTTTTTGATTTCGGATATATCTGGGGAATTATCCTGGCTCTGGGAACGCTGGTCTTTATTTTGTTTTTCCGCAGGGATTTGAATCGATACAATAAGCTGGAAACCAATTTTTTAAGTAATCTTAATCAACGGGAAGAGGCAGAAAGGGCAAAAGCCCCTTTGAAAGCCAGTTTTAATAGCCGGTTAAACAATAGAAATATCCATATTTCAATAATGATCGTGTCTCCGGATTCTCCCTGTGTAGGGAAAACATTGAAAGAATTGAATTTCAGGAACGATTATGGCGTCAGTGTGATCAAGATCACACGGGGTAGCCGGAATATTTATATTCCCGGAAGTTCCGAATATATTTATCCTCAGGATAAGATTTCTGTAGTTGGAACCGATGAGCAAATCAGTTCATTTGCCGGAAAGATTGAAATGGAGAACAATCCGGTAACCCCACAACCGGCTAATAAAGAGGTTGAATTACAATCTTTCACGATTGATGACACTTTCCCGTACATGAAAAAGAGCATTCTGGAGTCCGAAATCGGGAAAAAACACAGTTGCCTGATCGTCGGAATAGAACGGGACGGAGAGTCGATCATGAATCCGGATGTTTCAACGGTCTTTGAGCCTGGTGATTTAGTTTGGGTCGTAGCTGAGAAGAAATATTTCATGAATCGGGAACTTTTTAAAAAATCGGAATTATCTCTTTAAGGCTTGATTAATATAAAAATCATTTTGAAAGATCAAAAAGGCTTATGTTGTAATTATCCCATATTCAATAAGATCAATAGGATCGATCCTGTCACTATTTTTCAATTTTTCAATCATGATACTTAAGTCTGTATTAGTTAGGTTACATTTATAACCTTTTTCTCTAATGATTCTCTCTTTTGTAAAAGAGAAGATTTGTCCACAATCAATGTATGATGGATCATGTTCTTTATCCCTTATAAAGGAATAATCTTTCTTTTTGATTGGTTGAAAGTCTTTTCTTATTGTTACAGGTGAAAAAATATTATGATTTGGTCGTGATTGGATTAAAACCGTTCCATAAACAATATCTTTTTCATCAGATCCTAATATTACAACAAATTTAGGATGAAAATCTTCTACCCCATCTGGAAGTGTAATTCCATCATCTTCTGTTAAATTTAGCAAATGAATACTCCCTTGTGCTAAACTTAATTCATCTTTTAAGGATTGTAACTGAGTGAGTGTTTTTCCATCAAGTGTAGGTGATGAGGTCTTTTTTTTACCCATAAAGTTATATATTAAGACATCCCATTCATAATCATGGTTTCATTAATATATGATTTCATTCCTTTTGATACTTTTGCTGCATCAACAACATCCATTATAGGAATTCTTTGAGATTTCTCTGTAGAATCATCCCAATTCTTTTTCCATGCAGAATCATGAGCGATTTTTGATAATTTATTAGATGAATGATCATGATATTTATTATATACAAAATCAAGAACATTCATATTAGATTTAGATAGCCTAATTAACTCAGGTTTTTCTAATGCACAAACATATTTTATGTTTTTTATCTTATCTTCATTGACTTGAATGGAATTTGCAATTGATTTCAAAGTTTTATCTTTCAAATCCCCATTTGCGACTTTGCATATGTTATATGTAATGCTTGGTGCAGGTCCTGCTTTAAATGTATAAAAATCATCCTTAATCAAAGGAATCCCATACAGTTTTAAATGATTCTTTTGAGCCAAGTACAGCAGTTTAAACAATTTGATATAATCAACTTCCTTATCAAATTTATTAAGTAAGTAAAGAAGAACTGCTTTTATTTTTAATATGTCTTTTTCTGATGTCATAATTATTTCAGACGCAAAAGTATAATATTTTTGTGTTTCAACAATTTTTTTTGTCTTATATTTATATAAATATTAAGAGGTTGTGTTATTTTCTTATTTCAAATCATTCTATTTCCAGCATGACGACCGATTTGGCCGGCAAGGGGATATTCAATTTCCCACCGGATAATTTTGCATCGTTGAACTCTTTTACTGATACGGTGTTTGGGTTTTCAAACGTGTTGCAATCGTTGATTTTAGCGGAAGTCAGGATCTTGCCGGAAACTTTTTTTACCGTAGCGCCTCGCAAATCCGTTTCAATTGTTTGTACCTTGTTTGGGTCGATGTTTACCAGTGTGATGTGGATTTTTCCGGCTGCGTCTTTAGAAGCCGAGACACTGACGGCATCCATTTTTTTACCGTTCCATTCGTACTTGTTACAGATGAAAGAAACCGGGAGCAGTGTTGCGTCCTGATGAACTTTGTAGAGATAATACACCCAATAAGTTGGAGTAAGCAGCATTTTTTCCTTGTCGGTCAGGATAACCGCTTGCAACACATTGACGGTTTGTGCTATATTCGCCATTTTCACACGGTCGCAATGTGCATTAAAAATGTTCAGGTTGATACCGGCCAGGATGGCGTCGCGTAAAGAGTTTTGTTGATAAAGGAATCCGGAATTGGTGTTGGGTTCAACATCTGTCCAGATACCCCATTCGTCGGTGATCAGTCCGATGCGCTTTTGTGGGTCGTACCTGTCCATGATGGTGGAATGTTTGGTCAGCAATTCCTCCATATAGAGCGTTCTTTCAATTGTTGCAAAATACTCGTTTTCGTCGAATTGTGTAGCCGACCCTTTCTTTCCCCAGTTACCGGAAGGAATGGTGTAGTAATGCAGGGACAATCCCTGCATCCGGTTACCGACATTTTTCATGAGGGTTTCCGTCCAATTGTAGTCGGATTCATTTGCGCCGCAGGCGATTTTATAGAGGCGGTTATTGCCGTAGTTGCGGCAATAGGTGGCATAACGGCGGTAAAGGTCGGAATAGTAATCGGGCGTCATATTCCCGCCACATCCCCAACTTTCGTTCCCGACGCCCCAGAATTTGACTTTCCAGGGGTTTTCGCGACCGTTTTGCTTGCGCAGATTGGACATTGGACTTTCTCCGTCGAAAGTGATGTATTCCACCCATTTCGACATTTCTTCTGCCGATCCGCTGCCGAGATTCCCGGAGATGTAAGGTTCGCACTCCAGTTGTTCGCAGAGGTCGAGGAATTCGTGCGTACCAAAGCTGTTGTCTTCCGTTACGCCGCCCCAATGCGTGTTCACCATTTTGGGACGTTGATCGCGTGCCCCGATGCCATCCATCCAGTGATATTCATCGGCAAAGCAACCGCCGGGCCAGCGGAGGTTAGGAATCCGGATGTCTTTCAAGGCTTTTACCACATCGTTACGGATGCCGCGCGTATTGGGTATAGCCGAATCTTCGCCGACCCAATAACCTCCGTAAATACAATGACCGAGGTGTTCGGAAAAATGTCCGTAAATATGTTTACTGATACTGCTTTTCCCTTCGTCGGCATGGACTGTTAACTTGTTTTGTGCCGGTAACCGGAAATTTGATCCGCCGGTTATGATGATGAGACATAATAGAATTGTTTGTTTCATGGTCTTTTATATTAAGTGTGGAACATTCAAAAGGCTGCCAAAGTTAGTAAAAATACACTTTTCGGCAGCCTTTATGATAGAAAATTTCACCTAAAACAATCTTTTATCCGTTTAATTCGTTTTGTCTTCGTCTTCCACCGCTTCCTGCCAGGTTTCCCATTTGGGAGTACCCGGATCGTAGCCGTCATAACCGTAATTCTGGCTCAGTACGCCTTTGTTATTGGCCGTGATTGCCGAGTTGGGGATAGGCCAGTACAGATTGTGTTTGTTGATGACGTAGTCACGGTTTTGCACCGTCACACCCTTATTGTAGTAGTTGTTGTGTTTACAAACCCGTTGCCACCAATAACTACCTCCGGCCGCGTCGTCAAGCGCTGCCTGTCCGTTGCCTTGTTTGTCGTAAGTGTCTACACTGTAGGAATTACCCCACTCGTCGGGTTTGTTGCTGAGCGCCAGGCAATACGAAACACGGCTCAGTTCTACGTGCCGCCATTCTTCCAAAAACAGTTCGCGGGCGCGTTCGTCCATGATGTCGCCAATGGTAACCGAGTTGTAAAGCTCGGTACAACCGGCTCTTTTCCGTATTTCGTTCACATCGTTGGTTGCCGTTGCATCGCCCAGATAGAATTTGGCTTCGGCGCGTAAAAGGTAAGCTTCAGCCAGGCGATAACAATACCAGTCGGCATTTCCGCCAGTGGTGGCGCCGTTGAATTGCGTTGAACTCATGTTGGCTTCTGCGGTTACATCTTTTAGGTAAAGTTTGTAATGCGGGAAGCCGTACCAGTTACGAATGGTATCGGTGCACAACAATGCTCCGGTTTCGGGGTGGGTGAGAAGCAGGTTTTTACCATACCAGGTAGATGACGGATCATTGTATCTGATGGAATCCATCCAGAACCAGTTGCCTACAGCGCTGTTGTGGCGTAAATCGCCGTCATCATGTTTACCGTTCAGGTACCACATGGTTTTTTCGGCAAAATAAGTAGGACGGAAAATACCGATACCCCGTCCGATCGCTCTGAGGTAATCGTATTCCGGCTTGTATTGCGACTGGTTGCGATGATAAGCCTGTACCGCTTGTTTGCCGTCAGGCGATTTAAAAGAGGAGGAAGCTGAATTCCAGAATGGGCCTAAACTGCGCATGGTGAAGAACGCAATGAACGATTCCTGATCCGAACCACGGTTAGGCATGCCAAATATTGTTTCCTTATTTGCAGCGATCAATTTATTTTCCGGACGGTGCAAATCCCAGATTACATTGCGTTGAATGGGCAACGTTTTTGTTTCGCCGCCATCGTAAAATGTGCCGAAGTTACCTCTCATCAGATCGTAGCCCGATTGTCCGATCAGGATGTCGGCCTGGTCTTTGGCTTTCTGAAACTGTCCGGTTGCCAGATAACATTTAATCAGGAGCATACGGCAAGCGCCTTTGTTCACCGCGCCGATGTCGGCCATATCCTTTTGTTCGGGTACCCATTCGGTAGCAAATTCCATATCTTCGGTGATTTTTTTCAGAATCGCTTCGCGTTTGGTACTTCTATAGTTTTGTTTGGGTACGGAAATTATTTTTGTAATAAAAGGGACGTCTCCATATTGGAAAACGAGGGTCAGGTAACGGTATGCGCGATGAAAGTAAGCTCTGCCGATGTAGGCATTTTTAATTTTCTCGTCCAGGCCTTCCACCCCGTCAATAAAGCTGGTGATGGTGTTGGCATATTTAATACCATTGTATGTTTCGTTCCAGAAATAACTGATGCGGTTCTGATCTCCGTCTTGTGCGCCTCCGGTAGGTGTCAGGCGGGTTGCGATATCTACAAAGATGCCGCCGTCATCCGTTTTTGAGGCAACGGCCAAATCGGAAAACATATATTCCGTTTCAATGGGAAACGATATGTTCTGGTTGTTGTAGTGAGTCCAGTAAGTGCGGAGGTGCCGGTCGCAAAACGCCATGGCTGCACGTAAACCCGGTTCCGTTTTGAAAGTGGTGGTCGGTTCATAGAACGACAGAGGATCGGGTTTCAAAAATTCTTCGGTACAACTGCCGAAAAACAGCAAGCCGCAGGTGATACTTATTAATATAGTTATCTTTTTCATCTTTTTTCGTTTTATAATTTAGAAAGTTAAATTCAATCCCAGTGTAAAGATCCGGAATGCAGGACGGTGGTGAGATTGTCCGTTAATTCCCGATGAAGCTTCGGGATCGCCGTATTCCCAGTCTTTAGCCCAATAAGCCACGTTGCGGACGGTGCCGAACACTTTCACTTTATCGATATTCATCCGGGAGGTCAGCGTGCGAGGGAATGTATAAGCCAGCGATATGTTTTCGAGGCGAATGAACGAGCGATCGTAAACCTTGTTGGCCGAAGCTCCGGAAGGAATTTTTGCATTTAGACGGGCATAATCGTTGGAAGGATTTTCAGGTGTCCAGTATTTTTTCTCATACATGTTGAAAGCGTATGTAACCAACGATTGCGAGTTGTCCTGATTGAGGTAGTAGGCCGAACTGCTTTTATGTCCCATATAAGAATACAGGTTAAACGAAAAGCTGAGGTTTTTCCAGAAGATGAATTCGTTCCGCATCGACCACATCACGGGAGCGGTCGTTTGCCCCAGAAATTCTTTGTCGTTATTGTTATAGACAGGCGTGATGCTGCCGTCGGCATTTTTCACATCATCGGCAGTATAGTTATTTGCCACTTTGGGATCGCCCGGACGTTGTCCGTACCTGGCTGCTTCTTCCGCTTCATTGGCTTGCCAGATACCGGATACCCGGTAATTCCATATCACGCTGATGGGCTGTCCGATAAACCAGTTATTGTCTTTGTCGTCCATTTCCTTGGTGCCGATCACATTGCCTGCTTCGTCAAGGACGTCTTCATCTTCGTAATAAAGGTGTTTGATTTCGTTTTTATTGTACGAAAAACCAAACGTAGTGTTCCATTCCAACACATCATTTTTGATATTGGTTGAATTGATGGATATTTCAATCCCGCGGTTATCCACCTGCCCCAGGTTAGTAGCGATGGAACTAAATCCGGAAAACCCCGGAAGCCGTTGATTCATAATCATATCTGTGGTAGACATGTTGTAATATTCGACACTACCCGTGATGCGGTCGCGAAGGAAACCATAATCTATGCCGAAGTTCCATGCCGTTGTTTTTTCCCATTGCAGGTTTGGGTTTGCCAAACGGTCGACACTCAGGTAGCGAACTTGTTCCGTATCGCCCGAACTGTTCACATATCCTTGCGTTTTGCCCGAACCGGTACCCAGGTTAGCCAGCGATACATAAGGATCGTTCAGTGAGCGGTTCCCGTTTTTACCGTAAGATATGCGCAATTTACCGGTACTCAACGGTTCCCATTTGAAGAAATTTTCGTCTTTGAACGACCATGCCAGCGCTACCGACGGGAAAGTAGCATAGGGGTTGGAAGAACCGAAAGCTGAATAACCGTCGCGGCGGACAGATGCCGTGATCATGTAGCGGTTGTCGTAACTGTAAAACAGGCGGGCGAGCAAAGCGTCTGCCGTTTGGTGCGTATCGTTGGTTGAGAATGTACTTTCCGCTTTCCCTCCGTTTTTCGTATTATGGAAGCCCAATACGTCCGAAGGCAGGATGTTACGGGCTTCGATACGGTCTTGCCAGTAGCGGCGTTCTTCCGCTTCCTGTACCAGCGTCAGGGTTACGTGATGTTTATCGACAAAAGTTTTGTCCCAATTGATTGTATTGTCAAGCGACCAGTCAAAGCGTTTGGCCTGTTCGCGATTGGCGCCGTGGGTTGCTGCCGACCAGTCGGGATTTTTCGTGGATTCGAAATAGCGGTCGTAGAAGAATTGATAACGAGGCGAAGCATTGAACGAATAGGTAATATTGAACGGCAAAGTAATTTTAGCCGTCAGAATGGTGTTCAATGTGGTGTATCCTTTTTCCAGTTCGATGAATTGTCGTTTGAAATCGTAGTTGTAACCGTGGTTGCTGTTTTGATTGTCCATAGGCCAGCGTTTCGGTTGGCCGTCTTCGTCCAGATAGGAGGCGAAGGGGCTGTTTCTCGCCTGATTTTCATCCCAGTCGTTGGTACCCAGGCCTACTGCAACGTCTCCGTCGCTACGATCCTGGAAATTCACATTGGCGCCGACTTCCAGCCAGTTGGTTATTTTCCCGTCCAGTTTCATGTTGGCGCGCATGGCGCTGTATTCATTGCCTTTTACTGCGCCTTCATTTTCCAGGTAACCAACCGACAAATAGTAATTCATTCTTTCGCTGGCGCCTGATATACTGGCGTTGTAATCCTGGTTGAGACCGGTACGGAAGCTGTGATCCCACCAGTTGTATGTTTTTCCGGCCAGGTAATTTTCGAGCAGGCTTCCGTTTATCATCAGCCGTTTGGCCCAGATAGCCTGGTCGGAATCTCCTGTTTCGTTGGTGGTATATGCACGCCAGGCATCGAGTGAAACGCCGTATTTTGACAGGTTTTCCGGCCGGTCGTAATAGCCTTTCATTTCCGGAGTTACGCTACCTTCTCTTGTTTGGTAGGCTTCGTACACGCCGGTTTGGAGATTCATGCCGTAAGTTGGCGCTTTATACCAGTCTTCCCGGTATTGCAGGTACCCTTCGGGAGAGTATACTTCGCGATAATCGCTCAAGGTGGAAAGGCCGATGTTGGTAGTAACGTTGATCACGGGTTTACCGATCTTGCCTTTTTTAGTGGTGACAATAATGACGCCGTTGGCTGCTCTGGCTCCATAAATAGCTGCTGAAGAAGCGTCTTTCAGAATATCAATTTGTCCGATATCATCGGGGTTCACTTCCGACAATTCACCGTAAAAGATCATTCCGTCAAGGATAATCAGCGGATCGTTGTGCCCGCCGTCCGTATAAACGGATCGTTGTCCCCGGATCTGCAGGGAACCGCCACCTTTCGCTGTGGCGTCATAACCGACAGCTAAACCGGGGATACCGCGCAGTATATCCTGCACTGTCGTCGGGTTTTCATTGGCGATTTTATCGGGACGTATTTGCGCAATTGAACCGGTAAGGTCTTTTTTACGCATGGTGCCGTAACCGACTACGACAACTTCGTCAAGTATTTTGGTGTCTTCACTCAGGACTATTTTCATATCTTTCGACGCCTTAACTTCTTGGGTTATGTAGCCGATGAATGAAATAATCAGTGTGGCATCCGGATTGACGGACAGCGAAAAGTTACCGTCGATGTTGGTAATGGTACCATTGGAGGGGATCCCTTTCTCCGTAATGCTGGCTCCGATAACCGTTTCACCTGTCGTATCGGTAATTGTTCCGTTGACAATCACTTTGTTTTGCGCGAACAAATTCGCAGTAAACAAAAGCGCACATAGAAGCATTATCGCTTTCGTCAAGCACTTTCGAATTTGCTTTTTCATAACTTGTTTTTTCATAAGCTTGTTGTTTTTATATAGTACAATGTATAGTATCTTTTATTTCGGTGCAATTTTATGAATTTTTTGACATTGGGAGGTCGAATATTAGTCTTAAAAGGTTTGTTTTCCGTTAAAATTCGACATTTTGCCTTTAAAATGTATCATTACAACCGTCGGAGTTTATTTCACGGAGTAGAGTTTGTCATGGATATATGTGCACACGAGCGTGTGCGTCGATCCCACACGGGCATGTGCACCGACCGCACACGTCCGTCTGGGATCGACGCAGACGAGCGTCTGCGGTGACCGCAGATTTTTCTTTTCTTGATTATCTTGGTTGTCCGTTGAGTTGCAGCAGGTTATTGTCGGTCTCAATGCCTTTTGAACCGTCTAACAGTGTGTCGAGCGATATTCCATCACGATTGTTTCCTTCGATCAGATTGCCGGTTATGTGGACATTTTCGCTCTCGGTGCACCGGATTCCGGAAAGTGTGTTACGGGCAGCTTCGTTTCCGGTTATGATGACGTTCTTGCCGAAACTCAGGTCAATACCGCTTCCCCAGGGGGATGTGTCGAACCGGCTATTTCTTATTTCGCAGTCTGAGACATGCAACAGGAGCAGGTTGTGGTGTAAGCCGGCTCCGGGAACGACGCTGGAGCCGTTATCGCTGAAGTCGCAATTGATGATCTTTATGCCGGATGCTCCTTTTATGGCGACGCCGTTTTTGGTGCAGTTTTGAACGGTCAGGTTTTCAAAACGGATGTTTTTCATCTGGTTGGCTTTGTCTGCGGCAAAAAGGATTCCTTCCCGGCTCGGAGCGCTCATATAGGAACGTGTCCTGCGGTCGTGATTCGGGTCTTCATTTTCTACGGTTTTGATGGCTCCTTCGATCAGCAGATCGCGTATTGTCACATCGTGTAAATCGCTGGATGCGTTGATGATTGTTGTCTCTCGTGATCCCGGACTCAGGAAGAGTATGGTTTCTTTTCCTTCTCCGGCTAAGGTGATTCCGCTTTGTATTTTCAGTGGTTCTTTGATTGTATGTATTCCTTTTGTCAGGATGACCGGGTTGTTGGTGTTCTTATTTTTATCGATGGCATCTTGTATTGATTCTCCGGGATGAACGGTAACGACGGATCCGGTGGGAGCTGCTGCCGCCGGTGCGGTTAATGCTCCGGTTTGGGATGGGAGTTTGGCTCTTGTATCCGGTTGGAATGTTTTTTGTTGTGCTGTTGGGG
>JAIRZF010000279.1 GCA_031267385.1 Dysgonamonadaceae bacterium
CCTTTGGGGTTCACTTCCTCGTGATAACTGTAACTATAGCTGTAACAGCGAATTAATACAACGCCTTGGCTCACTGTCCGCGACAAGTAGCAAGGAGCACGCAAAATTTACGCTTTAAAAGTAAATCATGTACGCATGAAACGAAACAGAATGATAAAATCAGTGTGCTGAAAATAAAAAGTATCTTAAAGTTGTAGACAGGAATCATAGTTAATGTTGGATTATAATTAATATTGGCTACAAAGATACAAATTATTTTTAATTTTGCAAATAATTCTAAAAAAAAGATGTTTGCGCGCCTTTATCAATATAGCCATCCTGCATAACAACTCCACAATGCGGAATATTTTCTCCAGGCGAGAAAGCTTTTTTCCACGATAGCGGCATTGATTCGGCTATTTTTTGAAATAGTCAATTAATAGTGATTTTTTTAAAGAAATAGTTGTCTGTTAAAAAATAACTTGTACTTTTGTATTGTAATATTTTGAACCCTTGTAAGATTATTACACTAACTGGTATTACACTAACTGGATAGCCGTAAAACGGCACAACACCTTTAACGAATAAACTTATGATTAACAGTATAAGATTATTGGCGTTATTTCTGGTTTTTTTCTTACAGGGAGAACTGTGCGCCCAGAATTTACAGATAGAAGAATTAAAAAATTTATTCGGTAAAGGAAAACCCTTAAAATTATCCGGAGGTATTTCTGCAAACTCCGTATTCAATGCCGGAAATGAAACTACGGGCAATGATCCGTTTACCTATTATTTAAATGGTAATATTAATTTAAACATTTACGGACAATTTAATTTACCTTTTTCTTTCAGTCTGACTAATTCGGGAACCAGTTACCGGTTGCCTTCCAGCCCGAATCGTATAAGCATACATCCTTCTTATAAATGGATTACCGGACATATAGGCGATGTATCCATGAGTTTTTCTCCCTATACCATGAATGGACATCTGTTTACAGGCGCCGGAGTAGAGTTGACTCCCGACGGCTGGGAGTTTGCCGCCTTGTATGGGCGATTTCAGAAAGCAGTCGGTTATGAAGAAACGCAACCATCCTTTTTACCGACTTATAAACGGACGGGATATGGTTTTAAAGCAGGAAAAACAAACAAAAATTACCGGATATCCATCAATTTGTTTGAAGGAAAAGACGAGGTATCCTCCTTAATTTCCCCTCCCGACAGTTTGGGAATAACGCCCATGCAAAACTTAGCCACAAGCATAAATTTCGTGTTCAACCCTGTAAAATTCATTGAACTTTCGGGAGAGTACGGATTTAGCTTACTGACTTCGGATATCCGCGCTCCGAGCGAAAAAAACGACGGCATATCAGGACTGTGGTACGGGAACAACATGTCGACCACGCACTACAATGCATTTAAATTCCTGCTGAACTATGTGGGTGAGACAAGCAGGTTCGGAATCGGATATGAGCGTATCGATCCGGATTACAAGACTTTAGGAGCTTATTACTTCACAAATGACCTGGAGAACATCACCGTAAACGGATATCAATCTTTCTGGAAAAATAAGATCAATTTCAATGTCAGCCTCGGTTTGGAACGGGATGATCTGGCAAATAAAAATGCTTCCGCAACTTCCCGTATCGTGGGATCCCTCAACCTGGCCGGGAACTTCAGCGAACGCGTAAATGCAAATCTCGCGTATACGAATTTTCAGACCTATACCAATCTGCGTTCCGACTTCGAACTGATTAACCAGGAAATAACGCTGGATAAACTCGATTCCCTTAATTATGTGCAATTAAGTCAGTCACTTAGTGTAAACCTGAATCTGACGACTAAAAAAACGGAAACAGAACTTCATAATCTGAATCTGAATGTATCGTACCAGGATGCTGCAAACAAGCAGGGAAATATCTATCGCCCCGGTAGCGTTACGGAAATGATCAACGCATCGACGTCTTACCTGCTTAGTTTTGTTAAAAAAAACTTTTCAGTCGGAGCCGCGGTCAATTTGAACAACAGTCGGGTATATAATAATAATTCTCTGACCTGGGGTCCGACATTGAATATGAATTCCCGGCTTTTCAGAAAGAAAGTCAGTTTGTCGGGATCCGCTTCCTACAACATGTCCCAAATGGATGGGATGCGCCAAAGCGAAGTCTTTCTTGTCCGGTTGAACAGCGCTTATTCGCCTGTTCAACGGCACAATATTACGCTTGCTTACTCTTTTCAATGGCGGAATGTCATTGTGAAGAACTCTCCAACCGGTCAATCATTGCTTATGTTAGGATATTCCTGTAATTTTTAACCCGTATTATTCCGAAAATCATGTCTGCATTTAAATCTATTTTTGTATTTATCTTTTCCTGTTGTGTTCTTTCCCCGGTTCATTCCCTGGAAATCACGGAGGATGCCGCTAAAAACTGCTTTGATATAATAGACGGGGCGAACCGGTATGTTGAAGATCTACTGTCGGCTTTAGGCAACGATAGCGAAGCCTATACCCTGCCTTTAGGAATGAAAAAGATCATCGGAGTCAGTTCGTGTACCCTGGCGATTTCGGAGGCTAAATTCGGAAACCAGTACGGAGAGTTGAGTATATTTCTTAAAATAGATAATATTTATAAATCCCAACCTCTTATTTTCGGCGTTTCCGGGGTGAAAATTTCGCATACCGGCGATCTGATCGGTGATGTCAAACTTTCTTTGTTAAGTGATAAACCGATTCCGCTCGGCAGCCTGGGACAGGTGATACTCAAAGGGAGCATGGATGAGAAGACCGGAACTTTTTCGTCCGGAACGTACCTTTCAATCGATTGCAATGGTGAATTCAAAGAATTGGTTTTAGACGGAGAGTTGATCCTGAATGAAAATACATTTTCTCTCCCGGGAGGAATAGCCGGAAGTGTTAAAGCGCCTGTTCGTACAAAAATATCCGATTTGACGGATTTGTTGCTGGAAGTATCGGTGCCAAGCTTTGAAATCAACTCCATTCCGGGTTTTGAATTTACGTTATCCAATGTGTCGCTGGATTTGAGTGACATCCGTAATCCGCAAGTGTTTTCCGTCAGGGAGGATTATTTTAACAATAATTTTTCTTTACCGGATAGGAATTTATGGAAAGGGCTTTACGCCGACGATATTATTGTCTCATTTCCGTCCATGTTTGATAAAAAGGGAACCGGAGAAAAAACAACAATCATGGCTCATCATTTTTTGGTGGACGAAAATGGCGTTACCGGTGAATTTAAGGGTACTAATATCCTGCCGCTCGAATCGGGGGATGCTTCCGGTTGTTCGTTTTCCGTTGTGGATTTTGCGCTGGGATTGGAAGCAAACAACATTTATAAATTCGGATTTGGCGGTGAAATCAATATCCCGGTAGTGTCCACTTCCAGTCCCTCTAAATACGAGGCTTACATCTCCAAAGAGGAATATCTCTTCAATGTTTCCTTAGGACGGGATATAGATCTTAATCTGTTTGGAACGGGAGAGTTGCATATTCAACCGACTTCGTATGTGCAGATCGCTGTCCGCGACGGGAAATTTCTTCCGGCTGTGATATTAGACGGAGATATGGAATTGAATGCCGCAGGTTTATACATCGGACAATTAATATTCACAAAACTCCGGTTATCAACACGGAATCCCGTTCTTTCCGTCGAGTCCGTAAAATACGGCGGAAACTTGTCGCTAAATAAATTCCCGATCAGTATCAGTAATTTCAGCTTTTCGTCGCAGGATAATTTGGCGGCATTGGGTTTCGACCTGAAAGTCAACCTGATGGAAGGAGCCATATCGGCCGGAGGTTCCGTTAAATTAAAGACAGAGTATGAGGATGACAAATGGCGCTTTCACGGAATCGATATCGGCCGGATTGTTTTGGACAGAGTCCAGTTGTCCGGATTCAATTTGACCGGAGAGATTAACATCGTTGAAAACGATCCTGACTACGGAGATTATTTCGGAGGACAAATAAAAGCCACTTTCGGAGCTTTATCCGAAGCATTGACGGTAGATGTAAAATCGGTTTTCGGTCAAAAGGAATTCCGGTACTGGTATGTGGAAGGGCAGGCAAACTTCAGTCAGGGCGTTCCGGTTGGAGTTGTCACATTGAACGGTTTTACCGGAGGCGTTTATTACCGCATGTCGCCTTCAGGGAGAAGTGGTGTGAAAGCATACGCTCCCGATAAAAACAGTTCGTTGGGAGTAAAAGCCGGCGTCTCTTTCCATATTGCTAGTAAACAGGCCGTTGCCGGAAACGCCTTACTCGAAATGAACTTCCTTTCTACGGGCGGTATCGGCAGTATTATGTTCTATGGAGACGCTAAATTCCTAAATCCACAAGGATTGATCGGCGATAAATTCATGGAATACTACAAAGAAGCGCAAAGCCGGTTAAAAGATTTCGGCACCAGTTTTGCCGATAATCTGCCGGGAAATCTGGATGGGTCGGAAGCGGCCATGCGGATTTTGCCGAATATCGACCTGTCAGGATCCATCACCGGCAGTCTTGCCATCAAATATGAATTTACGTCCAGAACATTTGACGCCAATTTCAAGGTGCGGGTTAATATGGGGGGTATTCTCCGGGGAGCCGGAAATAATAATGAAGCCGGATGGGTACATATGTATTGTTCGCCTCAAACCTGGTATATCCATGCCGGAACGCCATCCAATCCGATAGGATTGAAAATAGGATTAGGAAGTTTATCGCTGTCAACAGAATCGTATATCATGCTGGGCGACCGTTTGGAACGACCCCAATTAGATCCCAATGTAGCCCGTATTCTTCATATTTCTCCGGAACAGACCGACTACATGAAACTTCCCGAAAATGCCGTTTCAGGCAAGGGTGTCGCTTTCGGCAGCCGGTTCAAATTCGATACGGGAAGCCTGCAATTCCTTATTCTGTATGCCAGGTTTATGGCCGGAGCCGGTTTCGATGTGATGCTGAGCGATATGAGCGATTACCGTTGCGAAGGGAATCTTTCTACCATAGGAATCAACGGATGGTATGCCAACGGGCAGTGTTATGCTTATCTGGAAGGGGAACTGGGCGTAAGGATAAAAATTTTGACAATAAAGAAAAACATAACGATCATCAAAGGATCGACAGCCGCTTTATTGCAGGCAAAACTCCCGAATCCGACCTGGATCGGAGGATATATGGCCGTCGATCTGAATGTTCTCGGGATCATCAAGGCAAACATGAAAATGAAGTTTAGTTTCGGAGACGAATGTAAACTGGTACGGGCCGACGGAAATTATTCTCCTTTGGATTTTCCGGTGATAGCCGACATCAATCCGGTAGATAAGTCAAAAGATATTGATGTATTCCTTTCTCCGCAAGCGACTTTCAATGTTGTTCCGGATGAAGCATTCGAGGCGCAGGATGACGAAGGGAATACAAAATACTACCGGGCGCACATAACGGATTTTTACGTGATCGACAATAAAGGGAAACGAATTGAAGGTTCTATTAAACGCAACAAAGCAGCCGCCACATTTGAGCCTCATGAAATACTACCCCCGAATACGGATGTAAAACTGACCTTGTCGGTTGGTTTTGAAGAAAGAAATGCAGCAGGAAACTGGACAATGGTCAGTGAAGGCGGCAAACCGGCTATGGAAACCAAAAATATCAGTTTCACAACGGGAACGGCGCCGAATTACATCCCGGTTTCAAATATTGAGTATTGTTATCCGGTAATTGAGCAAAAAAACTTTTTCAAAAAAGAATCTTCCGAAGGATATGTCCAGCTTAAAAAAGGGCAAAGTTACCTGTTCCCTAAAGGGTTTGATTACCGGGCATCGTTTGCGACCGGAGAAACCAACGGCAGGGAAACCGGATTCAACTACATCGAATCCGGGAAACGGTTGACTTACACATTTCCTGAGCTGAATAACCGGATAGATTATAACTTGTCTTTTGTCGCTTATGCAGACCAAAAATCACAGTCCGGCACGCCTCAGATCAAACAGGAAAGCGTGTCCATTACCGATGGGGAAGAGGCGTTTACTCTCGATTACATGCAGCAGGCGGCGCAAAAAATAATCAAAGAAGGAAGTTTGAAAGTCCTGGACTATACGTTCCGTGTCGGCGGATACAATACTTTTTCCGATAAAGTGTCTGCTATGACACTGACAAGAGGAGTCATTGCAGTCGATTCCGACGTTCGCTTACTGTTCCTCAGGTCGGGAAATCATGAACTGTTTGATGAAATTGAATTGAGCGGAAACTCTTACAGTGGAGGGAAACCGCTTATTCAGGCAGAAGCGCTGTTGGACGATCCGTATTACGGAAATGATATTGCGCCGCTTACCTACAATTTACTTTCCATAAACGGAATGTCCATTCAGAACCGGAATCCGGATATCGTGGGAGCCCCGCCGGTCAGAGGATTCTACGTATTGGATAATTACTTTACCGGGAACACGGAAGCATCCCGGTCATTTCCTCTTGTATATCAACTTGTTTATTACTATAACAACGATTTCAACGAATTGCGGAATAAAGCGGCAAATCTACTTCTCAGCGCTCCTGATAATTCATTGATCAATCTGATACAAAAACAATTTCCATTTATCAGGGATGGAAATTACAAAGTCCGGTTAAAATATATCCTTCCGGGAGAGGTACAAGGCTCGACAAAACAAATTAATTACATTTATTAATTATGGATGGTAAGAACATATTGAAGATTAAAAATATTATTCTCGGGTTGGCATTATTGTCAACGGTTAGTTTGTCGGGACAGAACGCATTACAGGAACCCAATGTCCGGGTTAGGGCGATAGCAAGCGATCCGGGTACCATCAGGTTGCGTTGGGCTCCGGCCAATCCCGGAGCATGGTCGGATGGAATTAAATACGGTTATACCATTGAGCGGTATACCTTAATCAAGGACAGCATCTATCAGCCTCAACCCGATAAAGCCATACTGAAACAATCGTTGAAGCCGGTTCCGTTGTCCGGATGGGAAAAACCCTCCGAAGAATCGGATTATGCGGCTGTAATCGCCCAGGCAATTTACGGCGATGACTTCGAGTTGTCGAACACGTCGAGTACCGTCGGACAAATCATCAACCAGTCCAATGAATTGAACCAACGTTTCGCGACCTCCATCTTCATGGCCGAATATGACTTCAAAGCGGCTCAATTGGCAGGATGGGCTTATATTGACCCGTCGACAGACGAAAAAAACCAATACCTGTACCGTGTCATACTGGAGCGTCCACGGAAACAACCGGGTGATACCGCCGTTGTGTTCCTGGGTTATAAAGACCGGCAGGAACTCCCTGAACCATTAGAACTGAATGCGATTTGGGGAAATGAACATGTGATGTTGTTCTGGAATTATGAATTGCTGTCGTCTGTGTACCACTCCTATCACGTAGAACGGAAAAGCAGTGCAGACCATTCATTCATCCGCATTACCACATTGCCGGTTACTGCAATGGGCGAGAATAAACAACTGATTTTTTATACCGATTCGTTACCGGATAATGAAACGACTTTTTCCTACCGTGTTATCGGAATTACCGGATTCGGAGAAGAAGGCGTCCCTTCCGATACGATAAGCGGAACCGGGATAAAAACCGTTTCCTGCGTTCCCAATATCTATGCCGGTTCTTTTATTGCCAAAAATCAGGCTCATTTGTTTTGGCAATTTGATTGTCCGGAACCCGGATTGATAGAAAAATTGATTGTTAAACGTTCTTCTACCGTCGACGGCGACTATGAGATACTCAAGGACAACATTTCGGTTGAAGCCCGGAACACTGACTTGGAAATCCATACCGATGTCAATTATGTCAAACTTTTTGCGGTAAACAAAAACGGAGTGGAAACAGCTTCTTTCCCATTTTCGCTTAATCAGGTTGATTCCATTCCTCCTGCTGTTCCGCTGGGATTGGAAGTAAATGTAGATTCCACAGCTGTCGCTCACCTCCGTTGGACGGCCAATACGGAATCCGACCTGAGAGGATACCGTATCCTCCGGGCATTTACTCCCGACGGAGAAAAATCTTCGATCACATCCGGATTTCTTCCGGACAACCAATATACCGATACCTTGTCGCTTGAAATGGGGAATGAAAAAGTATATTATGCCCTGACGGCAGTGGATATGCATTACAACGAATCACAAGCCTGCGAAACGGTGGAGGCCGTCAAGCCAAACAATGTCACACCTCCGGCGCCCCGGTTTACGGGATATGAAGTCAAAGGCGACGGGAAAGTGGTTTTGTCGTGGATGACCGACGATTCAAGACAAGACATCGATTACCGACTGGTACGCATTTCATCCGACGGGAAAAGAGATACGGTTTTTAACGGAAATGAGAAAATACGGACATTTACGGATGAAACCGATAGGTCCGGGACTTACGAATATACGGTGATCGCTAAGAATAAAACAAACAGGAAGGAAACCGTTTCCCCACAACCAATCAGCGTATCGGTACATGTAACAGGATCCGGAAAAACAGTGTCCGGATTTTATGCATTTGTCGACACGGAAGCAAGATACATCGAACTCTCATGGAGAAAACATCCCGAAGCAACCTCTTATATGCTCTACAAAAAGGCCGGAGATAAACCGGTCGTTTTCTGGAAAGAAGTGAGTGCGTCCGTCAACCGGCTAACGGATGAAGTGGTATTTCCGGATACCGATTATGAATACACTATCGTTTACTCGCCTCAATCGGGTGGGACATCAAAAGCGAAAACAATTAAAGTTCACTACTAAAGGATATTACGTATGAAAAAAATTTATTTATTACTCCTTTTTTTACTGGGAAATATCGGCGTTTTGTTTGCACAAAATTATCTCTTTGAGTATGATGTAACTTTTAAATTGAAGCAAAATAAAAAAAGGTATTATATTCATGAGGCAGGATATAAAACATTCAATAATTCGGAAACTAAAGAACTGAGCAGTTTCAAATTCTCTCAGATTCAAAGCGACAGGAGAGTGGCCGGAAGCCTGAGAATTCCGGCCAGCTCCGGATTTATCAAAGAAATTATATTTCTAACTGCCCGTCAGGATCAAGATTGCGCTCTCGCTTGTTGGTGGGATAACGAATGTCGGACGGAAGCCGTTGTATTCAGAACCACATCTTCCGAAACTACCTGTTTTGATCTGAGAGGAAAATCCATTGACTGGAAATGTCTGAACAATGGAGCTACCGTAACCAAATTTCAATGTTATCCGGAATTAAGTATCAATACTTCCAAATACACAATTACGGACGCTGAAAAATTGACGGTACAGGCAACTGCCGGTTTTCCGTCTCATGTTTATAAATGGAAATACGCCACAAACTACGATCCTTACAGTTCGTCCTATAATTGGCAGAATGTTCCGGGATCCTGTTATACAAACGACCGGTTTGAAGCCGGCGCCGGCGATTTACTCGGAGCAGCCGGTGTTATGGGAATGTTGGGCAAAAACCTTTTCCTGTGTATTGACCTGGGATGCGATAAATTATCCAATCTCCTGACCATCTCGGTCAAAGGAACAGCTCCCGGAATCGAATCGGTAGTAACGGAAAATGTAAAATGCCCCGGAGAAGGCAACGGACACATGATCCTGAATTTAGACCGGGAACTGCTATCGGGTGAAAAAATCGAAGTATTCATGACTGCCGAAGGCGGAATTGAAAACAGCGACGCCCCGTTTGATATCATCGACAACAAGACGCTGAAAGTCAAAGATTTATACAAAGGAACCTATTCAATCCGGATATACACCAATTATAACGGATATTCCTTTGAAGCCAAAAGCAACAGCCAAAAAAGCAATATAGTGATAGGAGAATCCGCTCCTGTTTCTTTCGCAATCAACGGGCAACAAACAATTTCCTGTCGGGGAGAAAGCGACGGTTCTTTCAAAGTAGGAGCGACCGGAGGAACGCCGGGCTACACGCTGAAGTGGCGTCTTCAGGACGATACCGACTACATGGAAACGGACAATATGGAAGTCAGCGGCCTGCCTGCCGGTATTTATGAATTTTATGTCATAGATTCCAATGGTTGTGAACCTAAAGATAACGAAGGCTTCATCGATTTGAAAACCGTTGAATTTACCGATCCGGATCTGCTTACCCTGACACATCTGGAAGATAAATCGGGGAAACCGTCGGGAAACGGACTGAGTAACGGATACGTCACTGTAAAAGTAGAGGGCGGAACTCCCGCTTACACGATGGTCTGGAAAAAATCAGGTACGGGATCCGTTCTGACCACGGTTGAAAACAGTTCGCCGGGCGGAGTATTCGAATCTAAACTGAAAGATGTTCCTGCGGGGGATTATACGGTGACGGTCACGGACGCCAATGGTTGCCGGGCGGATATTGATATGATTACAATAGAAGAACCTTTTGTTATCAAAGGGAATGTCGTTCAAACCGCATCAATTTTGTGTAACGGGGAAAAAGCCTCTTTATCGGTTACTTCCGTGACAGGCGGCGTTCCCGGTTCTCCCGGAAACCCGTATAATTTTGAATGGTACCGGTTTACTTCTACAACCGATTCCGTTTATATCGGTAACCAAAGTTCCGTCGGCAACCTGGATCCCGGGAAATACGTCGTCACCATCACCGACTTCAGTAATCCGGTCAACATGAAAAACCTGTATTATACGGTGGATGGGCCGGATCCTCTTTCCGCGTCGGCTTCTTCCGGCAATGTTTCCTGTTACGATGGAAACGACGGATCAATCGTCCTGAACATAACGGGAGGTACAAAACCGTATTATTTATCATATGCCAAAGATGGAGGCGGATATTCGAATGTAACCTCCTCAGCGCCCTATCACGATATCTACTTAGACCTGTCTGCAGGCGCTTATAGCCTGATGCTGGAAGATCAGAATAATTGTCCCGCACTGATCAACGGAAACAGCGTTGAAACAATTACAATTACCCAGCCCGGTGAAGCATTTGAAATTGTTTCCCAACGGGTGAAAAACCCGACCGGAACCGGACGTTCCGATGGTATGATCAATGTCAAAGTCGACGGAGGCCTGCCGTTTTCATCCGATCCGAAATACCATGTGGTCTGGCGAAGCAGTTCCGGAATCATTACCGCAGAAAACACCATAGAAGACGGCGTGTTCTCAAGTACCGTGAAAAATTTGCCGAAAGGAAATTACAGAGTTGAAATTAACGGAGAAACACATCCGGGGTCTAGTGGGCCTTGTGTTATAGACCACCAGATCACACTGGAAGAACCCAAGCCGTTATCCGCAGTATGGAAAGTCAGCAAAGCTGTAAGTTGTTACGAATCAAGCGACGGTGAAATAACAGCCGATATAAGCGGAGGAGTTCCCAATGACGATTGGAACGCCCAGTCCTATCATTATGCCTGGTACACGGTCGAAGAAAGCGTCGAAACACCTATCGACGGAGCAACCGGAAAAGTATTGTCGGATATCGGCGCCGGACGGTACAAAGTGACGGTAACGGATTACAGCGATCCCGTCAATACGAAGGACTTTTACTATACCCTCACCGAGCCGGGCGAGATGGGCGTAACCGTTTCTCCTACTCCGGTTTCGTGTTTCAACGGGAATAACGGATTAATAAAAGTAAACGTAACGGGAGGAACATCACCCTATAAATTATTTTATAAACACGACACGGATGATGATTACAGCAATCTGGCTTCAACCGGAAGTTTTACGGCCAATAACCTGATAAGCGGCGATTATTCGGTTTATGTAACGGACAAAAATAACTGCCGGGCGCTCATCAATGGGAATACAACGGATGTGACGACCGTCGAACAGCCGGGAAAGGGGCTTTCCGTAGTTTCTCAAAACATCAGGCGCCCGTCGGGACAAGGCCGGGCGGACGGTTATATCATTTTGAAAATAGACGGCGGAACTCCTTTTACTTCCGGACCGTTCTACAATGTGGTCTGGCGCGACGAATACGGTTACCCGATCGCCGCCGAAAATACCGTCGGGGAAGATAACCTATTTACAACGTCCATCAAAGAATTGCCGAAAGGAATTTACCGGATCGAAGTGAAAGATCAGCTTTATTCCGGACAAACGGGAGGTTGTTATCTCTCATTTTCCATTGATATGGAAGAACCTGAACCCATTAAAATTGAACTTGAAAACACGAAAACGGTCGATTGTTTCGGTTTCCGTACGGGAGAATTGGTCGTTCATGCTTCCGGAGGTATTCCTTTTCTCGACGAAAAACCTTATATCTACAAGTGGTACAAGGTAGAAAATGATCAATTGAATGAAGATGAAGAAGCGCTGGAAATCCTTATTCCAAATCAAAACGACAGTGTTTTATCGGGTATTGGCGTCGGTTTTTACAAAGTAAGAATAGAAGACAGCTGTCTTCCTCCGAATACAAACGAAGAAACTCCGGTTTTTGAAATTACCGAACCGCCCTTGCTTGTCACAAAACCGGTAACCGACGACATTTCGTGTTTTGACGGCAGAACGGGACTTATCCACATCTCGGTAAGCGGAGGCGTGGGCGGTTATACCATGCATAGTACAATACCGGAAAATGCAGACGAATATTACCACCCCATTCAGGAAAGCGAAACGACAGGCTTATTCCGCATGGACAATCTGATTGCCGGCGATTACAAGGTCTATATCCGGGATGCCAATGCTTGTTACGCCAAAATAAACCAGGCGGATACAGCGACCATATCACTGATACAACCCGAACGAGCGCTTTCCATCGACACGGTTTTATTGGTTCATCCCTCAGGGTTCGAAGAATCGAACGGATCTGTTGAAATCCGCATTTCCGGAGGAACTCCTTTCTCTGACGGTTCTTACACCGTTGTCTGGAAAAACCGGAACAACGGGACATTAACATCGACAGGCGTAACCACAACCGAAGGGGAAAGCTATATTTCTATTGTAAAAAATTTACCGGACGGGGAATATACCGTCGAGATCCGGGACGCAAATTATTTTGTAACTGACGACGCGGTATCGAACCGGGGGTGTATCTTTATCGAAAAGTATACCTTGATTCAACCGGAGCCATTTAAGGCAGAGATAAAAGAAAGCTATATCACCTGTTACGGATATAATGATGGAATATTGACGGTTTCAGCCAAAGGAGGCGTGCCGAATCCGAAAGAAAATGAGACTCCTTACAAGTATCAGTGGTATAAGCGGGACAAAGATGGCCGGTACCAGGAGATGGCGGGAGAAAACGGAGCCTCGTTGACCGGCCTTGATGGGGGAATATACCTCGTTAAAATCGAAGATTACAGTTGGCAGCCGAATACCTTGTCCTTGATTTATCAATTGGTAGAACCGGAAGCGTTAAGGGTTTCGACTACGAATGTGGACATTCTTTGCGGACAGACCGTTACGGTCTCGGCCGAAGTTTCGGGCGGTACGTTTCCGTATGACTATCAATGGAGTAACGGTGCGGAAACAAGTTCGCTGGAAGGGATGTATCCGGGAGTTTACATGGTATTTGTGAAGGATGCACATGGTTGTACCGTTACTGCGACTTCAAAAATAACCAGTCCGGGAGATGTGAAACTGACCGGAACCGTTTCCGATCCGGTATGTTACCAGGGAAGTACCGGAAAAGTCATTACCTCCGTATCGGGAGGTTCGTTCCCATACGCCTATCAATGGAGCAACGACTCTTCCGATAAGGATCTGACAGGGGTTAAAGCCGGTATATATTCGGTTAATGTGATCGATAAAGATGGTTGCGCCACCTCGGAAAGCTTCACATTAACAGATCCCGAACCGATAAAACTGGAACTGGGAGAAGACCGGATCATTTGCCTCGGACAGACTTACGAGCCGGAACCTGTTTTCGATGATCCGGCCTCTGCATTACACTGGACCGGCGATAACGGCTTCAACTCGGACGAACGGCATGTTACGCTCGACCGCGCCGGGACTTACCGGCTTACAATCACCGACAGCAAAGGTTGCCAAGCTACCGACGAAATACGCATCGAAACAAAAGATTACCGTATCAGTTGCGAGATGGTTGTGACCTCTTCGACAGCAGTGAACGATACCGTGATCATCGTCAATATCAGTTATCCCGAACCCGATCGTGTCGAATGGATTTTCTCCCCGGATGATCCCATTGAAGTGATTGAAACTACTTCCGAACTGGCAATGGTAATCTTCAAGAAAGAGGGGACTTACGACATCGGCCTGCGCTCATTTGTCGCAGACTGTTTCCTGGACGTCGTTAAACCGGTATCTATCACCAAATCCGGAGAAAAAACTATCGATGATTTCGGGGTGACGGATGTGCAGAAATTTGTGATCTATCCGAATCCCAGTAAAGGCGTCTTCAAAGCGGACGTCGAACTGAACAAGTCTTCCGGGATCCGTTTGCGCCTGATTAGCCTGTCGCAGGGTTTTACCCTGAGTAACGAAATCCGGAACAACAGTGATAAATACACCGTCGATTATAACAAGAAACTGGCTGCGGGTGTTTATATACTGATGCTGGAGACTCCTTCTTCCAGAAAAAGTCTGAAATTGATTGTCCATTAAGATATCGAATAAAATATATGATTAAGATTCATCTATATTGCATTGGTTTATTGTCGCTCGTATTCGTATCCTGCCGGCAGGAACAAGCGATTCCCGTCGAGGTGGATTTTTCCTGCCATACTTCCGAAGATCACACCTCTCCACTGGTTGTTACAATCGTCAACAACACGAATGAAGCAGATGAATACCTCTGGACATTTGAAGGTGGAGAACCGGCTTCGTCCGGGAAAAAGAATCCCGGAAACATCATTTTCAATGCTCCCGGAGAACATACCATCATGCTGGAAGCCTGGAATCCGAGCGACCGCAAAAGTAAAACTGCCGTTGTCCGGGTCGATAGCGCCGTTGTACTTGACTTCAAAGCCGAGGCGGAAATTAATAATTACGCTCCGGCCCAATTCCGCATCACGAATCTGTCGTCGGGCGGAACCCACTACATCTGGACGTTCGAAGGAGGAGAGCCGGCGGCGTATGAAGGGATAAATCCTCCGGCGATCACGTATTCCCGTGAAGGCGTCTATATCATTACACTGAATACCGGTAACGGCAGCTCCGGATTCATTCTGAACCGGGACATAACGGTGCGGAAACCTCTAGACGCTTCATTCTCCATTGTCCCCTCTTTTGAAGATGAGGACGATATGGAAGCGCCGCTCCGGGCGACTTTTGATACTTATTTGCAAAGCGTGGAAACCCTTCTCTGGGAATGTGAGGGCGCTGAAATAAGTGATAAAACATCGCCCCGGACAGGTATCCTGTTCCACCGGCCGGGCGCTTATACCGTTTTCTTAAATGCTTCGAACGGGAAGCAGGAAAAACGTATTTCTCAGGAGATTACGGTAAATCCCAATACCAACCTGCGTACCCACCGGAATATCCGCTTTGGCGTCAACACCGCGCAAGCTTCCGTTGGAGCAGTCTATTCCACCCGCTTGAGGAGGGGATTCAAAAGTGTAGAGATAAACGACGTAAACGGCCCGGAGATTGACGTCGCTTTCCTCGGACTGAATGTCAATTTTATCTACAACCGTTTTATTTCTCCCGGCGATTTATCCGATACGCCTTTAACAGTCATTCCCGGCGCAAAGGCCACGCGGTTTATCAACAGGCAGGAAAAATACGGATCCGGACAATTGACAGCCGGACAATTCGAATCTATGACTACCGACGTCTTCCTCAGGCAATTATCGTTTGTCCCCGAACCGGTAGAATTCAATTATTTCTCCGGTTCTCCTCTGCCTCGTGTCGTATTGTTTGAAACTTTCGACGGACGCAAAGGCGCCATATTGGTAAAAGAAATAATTCTTAACGGTGTGGAAAATTCACATATCCTTACTGATATAAAAATACAAAAAAATGATTAAGATCGTTAAAATATTCCTGGCGCTGTCGTTGTTGTTCGCTTTGGGCTTCCGTCCCGGCGTACAAGCCCAAACGATTTACCCCGTGCAGGTTAATACGCAGCTCATTCCGCCCTATACCCCTTTTACACCCGGCTATTATTCCGGAGGAAAGGAAAAACTCAAGGTGACCCTCATCAATACCGACCTGAAGCAACCCGT
>JAIRZF010000218.1 GCA_031267385.1 Dysgonamonadaceae bacterium
TACCGAAACCGGCGACGCAACGAATATCGACGCCATCGACCAGACCGAAACATCCACTCGCACAGGATAGTACATGCGCAAGTTGCTACGGCAAGACGTCAATCTGACTCCGGTAGGCCGCATGGACCATCGTCATTATACACCCCATATCCGTTATACTGAAATATTCCTCATTTATGCAGAAGCCGCCAACAGAGCATGGGGGCCGGACGGGAAAGGAACACATGACTACTCTGCCCGCGAGGTCATCGGAGCGATTCGGAAACGGGCAGGAATAGGGGAAACCGGCGACCCTTATTTGGCGTCCATTTCAAACGAGGAAGACCTGGAGAATCTGATACGGAACGAACGGCGTTTGGAACTTTGCTTTGAAGGTTTTCGTTTCTGGGATTTGCGCCGCTGGGGTGAAGATCTCACGGAGCCTGCGAATGGCATCCGCATAACAAACGGCAATTACGTAAAAACACTTGTGGAGAACAGGTTATACAGGGATTACATGTACCATGGCCCCGTTCCCTACGGAGAAATGCTGAAATGGGATGCATTAATTCAAAATCAGGGATGGTAATTATCAATAACACTTTATACAAAGAGAAAATGAAAAAATATATTTTATTGTCAGCAATCATTTCGGCAGTTTTCACATCCTGCCACAATGACGATTGGGAATTTCCCGATTATGAGTATGCGACCGTCTATTTTGCCTACCAGTATCCCGTAAGGACGATTACGATGGGAGAAGATATTTACGACACAAGTCTTGATAATGAACATAAATGCAAAATTATGGCTACCACCGGAGGAACTTATACCAATAAAACGGATATTTCCATAGATATAACCGTGGACAACGCGCTCTGTACAGGATTGTTGTTTGGCGAAAACGGCGATGAGATCAAAGTCATGCCTTCCGGTTACTACAGCCTTGCTTCGGATAAAATTGTTATCCCTTCGGGTGATCTTATCGGAGGCATTGAAGTACAGTTGACCGACGCTTTTTTTGCCGATCCCCTGTCGGTAAAAAACACTTATGTCATACCTTTACGTGTGACAAATGTGCAAAATGCCGATTCTGTTTTGCGGGGGAAGCCTCTTGTGGACAATCCGAACCGTTGTATTACATCCGACTGGGATGTTGTACCGAAAGATTATGTTTTGTATGCCGTGAAATACATCAATACATGGCATGCGACCTATTTGCGAAGGGGGAAAGATATTGTGAAGGGAAAAAACGGGAATACTTCGCTTGATAAAACCGTTGTCCGCCATGCTCAATATGTGGAAAGAGATGAATTATGCAGTCTGGTTACACGCTCCATGAGTGAAAATATCCTTTCACTTACAGTTAAAGACAACGAGAACCGGGATATTCCTTACGATTTGATTCTTCGGTTTGATAATTCCGGGAAATGTACCATATCTTCCGAATCGGAAAATTATACCATTTCCGGCAGCGGACAATTTGTGGAAAAAGGCGATAAGGGAAGTTGGGGGAATGAAGATCGCAATGTCCTTTATCTCAGCTATGAAGCGGATTTTGCAAACATGCATTATACCGTCACCGATACCTTGGCTGTACGTGACAGAGGGGTGGGTATGGAAACTTTCATCCCGGTTTTAAAGTAATTTTATATCGAATCATAAAAACGAAAATATATGAAAAATTATGTGATGTCATTTTTTGTTATCCTGCTGATAACTTTCTGCGCTTGTTGTGAAGAAACTTATTATTTTCAAGTTGATAAACCTGAACGGCTTGCCATATTGGAACAATTGAATCAATACGATGCGCTTAAAACTTACATTGACAAATCTGTCAATCCCGATTTTAAATTAGGTATCGGAGTAGGTTTGAGTGAATATACAAATTCCGTCATTGCGCATAAGCTCATTATTGATAATTTCGATGAAATTACCCTGGGGTGGGAAATGAAACACGGAGCGGTCGTTCAAGCCGATGGCTCGCTTGATTTCAGCAATCTGGATAAGTTGTTTGAAGAAATACCGCAAGCGGGTACTTCCATTTTCGGACATACCTTGATTTGGCATACCAATCAAAATGCCTTTTACCTGAATAGCCTGTTCCCCGGAGATGTAACGAATCTCTGGGTGATCACCGGCCTGTCGGGCGGCACATTCAGCAGTAGCCTGACGAATGACAACTGGTCGAAACGGGGTGGCGCCGACAACGTCTCGGTCGAAAACGGAAACCTTGTGATGAAAAGTGTGAACGCCGGCGGTCTCTGGGACCTGGAGGTTGCCAGCCCCCGTGTTGCGGTTAACAGGAATCACAAGTATCAGGTCTCTTTCACAATAAAGTCGGACAAACCGGGGAA
Source organism: Dysgonamonadaceae bacterium (assembly GCA_031267385.1). Lineage (GTDB taxonomy): Bacteria > Bacteroidota > Bacteroidia > Bacteroidales > Azobacteroidaceae > BNXB01. The sequence continues at coordinate 2,337 of JAIRZF010000218.1, forward strand.
GTTGCGTAATACGTTTGAAGGAGATGGAGTGACCGACGCCTGGCTTGGAGTGCAATATACGCCTGCCGATTTTGGGGATTTGGCGACAACGGAAGAATGGAAAGAGGTAAGCTATGTTTTGAATGAAGACGGTGGATTTTTGGCAAATGCCACGAATCTGAATGTCAATTTTTTATGCGGGGAAATAGCGGATGTTACCTATTATATTCAAGTCAACAGCCTGAAATTGATTGATTTGGATGCCAATACCAATGCCGGGAATACGGATAACGTCGATAAGGAAACAATCATTACCGAACAGATGGAAAAATGGATTTCCGAAATGGTAACGTATTGCAGGCCTTATACCAGGGCATGGGATGTCGTGAACGAGCCGATGGACGACGGACAACCCGACGAACTGAAAACCGGTATTGGAAAAACGGACATGGCTGCGGATGAATTTTATTGGCAGGATTATTTCGACAACCCCAAAGACTATGCGGTTAAAGCATTCCAGTTGACTCGCCGGTATGCGAATGAATCCGACAAACTGTTTATTAACGATTACGGACTGGAGTGGAATCTCGACAAATGCCGCGGTTTGGTGGAATACGTAAAATATATTGACCAAAAGGCAGGGACTGCGATTGTGGACGGTATCGGTACGCAGATGCACTGTAACATTGCGCTTTCGCATGAAAATATTGATGAAATGTTTAAAATATTAGTAGCTTCCGGTAAACTCGTGAAAATATCGGAATTGGATATTACCGCAGGTGAAGCACATGTCCCTTATACGGAAGAAGAACTGAAAAAACAGGCTGATTTATATCAATATATTGTCGAAAGTTATTTCAGGCACGTTCCGAAAGCGCAACGCTACGGTATTTTTGTTTGGGGAATAACCGATTCCGGAGACCAAAATACTTCCTGGCTGAATGGACATGAACAGTGT
>JAIRZF010000228.1 GCA_031267385.1 Dysgonamonadaceae bacterium
TAGGACTAATTTTAGAGTGATAGGTATCTCATTGAGTTACAGTTTCCAATCAGGTAAAAAAGTAAGCGACAAAAAAGTTGAAACCGGCGCAGCGGAAGAAAAGGCAAGGATGCGGTGAAAGTAAGCCATTAGAAATATAAATTCCTGTATATAAACACAAACGGTAGATACAGTTAAATTACGTGTTGTTTACGAGCAATTTTCCGTTGCCGTTTCTACTGTTGAAGTCATTGAAAATCATCAACCGGTTAAAATGTTCAAAGATATGATCCCTTCAATGGACGCCGCCATTAACCTGGAACTGAAAACCTGAAATCATTCACTTTACCTTCCGCTCTGATTTCCAGCCCGATAACCCGGTCAATGCCATTTTTTTTTACATTTTTTTGTAAATTTAAAATATAATGTTCATATTTGCAAAAAATTATAAAAAAATCACATAAAGAATTACCTGGTGCAATTTACTTTTTCAAATAAAAACAGACCCTTTACTTTTCCGTTAAATCTAACATTATTTAACGTTTCAAATTTGTTTGAATCGTCATTTATGTTAGAGAGAGAGAGAGAGAGACTTACAGCAGCTAAATGACTCCTTAAGTAAGACGCTCACACATCCGTGCGGGCGGAATATAAGCAATATTTTATTAAAAAACAACTACGCGACATTTCCGGATCAATATTCGGAACAGAAACATAATTCCTATCTAGTAAAAACTATTAAAATTAATTTAGTATGGTAAAATCTCAACAAAAATTCACTTCTTTTACTCGCAGCATATTGTGCGCATGCATGTGCATTTGCATTGCTGGAGTTATGAGTCCGGTTAAAGTTTATGCCGAACAAGAAGTAGAAGTTTTTCAACAACAAAGAACCTTGAAAGGGAACGTCACGGATGAAATAGGTCCCGTTCTCGGCGCAACTGTTACCGTTGTAGGAAAAACCACAGGAACCGCTACCGACAAAGATGGTAATTTTACACTTTCGAATTTGCAAACGGGCGATGTAATCAGGATCATCTATCTTGGTTATGTTTCGCAAGACATTGTTTATTCCGGGCAAGAGTCCATCAATGTAAAATTGGAGGAAGACGCTCAGCAATTGGGTGAAGTCGTTGTTACGGCATTGGGTATCACTAAAGAAGCCAAATCTTTGGGTTATGCGATATCCACTATTAAATCGGATGAGCTGGTGAAAGTGGCCGCTCCCAATCTGGGTTCGGCGCTTTACGGAAAAGCGGCAGGCGTGCAGATTCAACAAGCGCCGGGTGGAGCCGGAACAGCTGTTGCGGTAAGTATTCGCGGTTTGCACTCTATCACAGGCAACAACCTGCCTTTGATTATTTTGGATGGCGTGCCCATCCGAAACGGCAATGCCAATGAACTCGGCTATTGGGACGAACAACGCATCAACGCCAACGGTTTGGTAGACGTCAATCCGGAAGACATCGAAAACATTTCGATCCTGAAAGGCGCAGCAGCAACCGCACTTTACGGTTCGGAAGCTAACAATGGCGTGATGATGATCACAACTAAAACCGCTTCTCGCGGAAGCGGCTATCAAATCAGTATCAATGCCGGTCTGACGGCTGATATGGTTGCTTACATGCCCAAATACCAAACCAGTTTTGGCCCGGGCAGATATACCGATGACGGTGGAACCGACTACCAGATCCAAAACGACGGATTTATCGAAAGAGAATGGCAGGGAAAAACTTACAAAAGCGTACAAGGTCAAACCCAATATTTTGGACCGAGGTACGACGGAAGCCAGGTGCTTTATTGGGATGGTAGCATGCGCGCTTATAATCCGGTTACCTCCGACCCCTGGGCGGATGTTTTCCGTACTGCATGGAACCAGAATTACAATGTAAGTATCGCGCATGGCGGAGAAAATTCATCGACACGTTTCTCTTATACCTACGTCGACAATCTTCCCAACCAATACAATTCTCACTACGGAAAGAACAATTTCAATCTGTCCGGGAATATGAATTTTACAAAAAATCTGAGTTTGGGTTATACGGCAAACTACATGAGAGAAAAAGTCCAAAACAGACCTTATCGTATCAGTCGCGTAACGAATAATTTCGACGGTATGTTCGGCGCTTTCGACGATCTTTCCCGTTTCAGGAATACCTATGTTACCTCTTTGGGCTATCAGAATATGACCTATTCTCCAACGGCTCAAACTTTAACTCCCAATGAAGCTTATGCGTGGAGTCCGGCTTTCATGGGCGGTTTAGGAAATGAATATTTGTGGCATGTTCTGGGAAAAGAGCAGTATGAAACCAACAATCGTTTATTAGCCAGTCTGACTCCTACATGGAAAATCATAGACGGTTTGACACTGAAAGGAAAAATAGCAACTGACTTTACATCCGATGAAATCGAACGTAATGAACACAGCGAACGTCCTTTGACGTATGGAGCTTCGGGTTACTATTCGTTAAGAAATTGGCGCTATGAGATATATTATGGAGATTTGATACTGTCCTACTTCAGGAATCTGAACGAACAAATCGGTGTAACAGCCAATGCCGGATGGCAGGGACGTTTGGAAAAGATGACTTATTCGCAAGTGAATACCGACGGCGGTCTCTCGGTAGAAAACTGGTTTAATTTGGCTGCAAGTAAAAACAAGTCGGGCGCTTCGATGGGTAAACAATCGTTTTTGAGGGACGGTTTCTTTGCAACCGTGGGTGCATCGTACGATAACTTCCTTTACCTGGATGCTACCGTTCGCAGCGAACATCTTTCCAATATTGCTCCGGGATTGAATCAATTTACTTATCCTTCCGTCAGTGCAAGTTTTATTTTCACGGAAGCATTGAAAGAAAAACTGCCTGCATGGTATAATTTCGGAAAATTGAGAGCTTCTTACGGTATCACAGGTAATGCGCCGGATGTGTACAAATACAATGAATCTTATACGCAAGCGCTGGCAAGTACGTATATCTACAACATTACCAAGGAAAATCTGGGGAACCGGAAGATCAAACCCGAAACTAAATCCGAATGGGAAATCGGTTTGGAAAATAAATTCTTCGGCAATCGCCTGGGAATTGATTTGACTTACTATTCTGCATTGGTCAAAGATCAGATCATTCCGGCAACTCTCCCGTTTTCTGCCGGAGGAAACAGTATCTATCTGAATGTTGGAGACTTGGAAAATAGAGGTTTTGAATTTTCAGCTTATGGAACGCCTGTTAAAACGAAGGATTTTTCATGGGAATTGGTTTTCAATGCAGCCTGGAACCGCAACAAAGTAGTAAAACTGATGGACGGTATTTCCCAACTGGAACATTCGAATATTGACAATGGCGCTGTATTGATAGTATCAAAAGTCGGCGAATCTATGGGTGATTTTTATACTTATCTTCCGAAACAGGTGGAAGTAAACGGTAAAACACGCGATGTCATTGCTGAAGACGGCTTGTATCAGGGCGATTATGACGCCCGGAAAAAAGTGGGAAATGCCATGCCTAAATGGGTAGGCGGTTTGGGAACCACGTTTACTTATAAAAATTTCACTCTCGGCATTATGACTGACTTCCGCATTGGCGGCATGGTGTTCAATACTCCTTACCAATACTTGATGGGACGTGGTAGCCTGGAAGAATCCATGCCTTACAGGGATGCTGCACATGGTGGTATTACGTACACGACCGAACTTACAAGCGCTTCCGGTCAAACTTACAGCAAGACATACGACAATGGTATGTTTTTGAACGGTGTGCGGAATGTAGGTACTTCCGATAATCCGCAGTATGTTGAAAACAACGCGGAAAATGCAGCTAAATATGGCTTTAAGCCGGTTGCTTCCGACTATTATTACGTCATAAACTACAATTGGGGCGCCGGAGACGGTACGCTGTACAATCAATCGCTATTTGAAAACAGCTACTGGAAATTGCGGGAACTTTCTTTCAGTTATACTCTTCCGAAAAACCTGACGCAGAAATTTTTCTGTAAAGATCTGACATTTTCTGTTTTCGGACGTAACTTGTTCTATTTGTATAAAAATTTACCGATTTTTGACGCTGAGGCAACAGATGCTACCAATTGGATAAGTCAAACGAGCATAGGTGGTTCTACTACATCAACACGTTCTATAGGAGTTTCCTTAAGAGCGAATTTCTAATCATTTAATACGATAAATATGAAAAAGATATTTTATAGTTTAGTAGCGCTGGTTGTTTTAGTGGCGGTTGCCGGCTGTAGTAACAGTCAGTTCGAAGAATATTATCCCGATCCGTCCCAAACATCTACAGTATCGTGCGATAAGTTGATGACGGGAGTTTTCTGGTCGGCCAGAAAGCAAACCATGGGGGATATTTATTGGAAATATATTTTCGATAAAACCCAGATTGGAACACTGGCACAAACGATGGGCTTCACAAATTCGCAAGGACGATATGCCGGTACAAGGAGTTACGCACAAAACCGTTGGCAGGAATTTTATTATACTTTGACCCAATACCGGGTATTGGAAGAAGTTTACAGCCAATTGTCGGATGAAGACAAAACGGTTAACGAGGTGTATGAATTAATTGCAAGGGCTTTTGTTTATCACCAATTGGAAGAAGTCGTGGATATTTGGGGTTCAGCGCCTTTCTCCGAAGCGGGAGTATTGCCGAATACGAAAGATTTGGCAAACGCTTTCCCGAAATATGATGACGCCGCTGAAATCTACACAATCATGCTTGATGGTTTGGATGAAATAAACACGCGTCTTTCAGCAATGATCTCCGGCGGTTTACCCTCTCTGACGGCAAGTGTTTTACCCAGTCAGGATTACATCAATAAAGGAGATTTGTCAAAATGGCAACGTTTTACCAACTCGCTCCGTTTGCGCATGGCTATGCGTGTGGCTTCTCAAGGTTCTTTGGAAAGCAAGGGACGGGAGGTTTTGAGCCAAATGCTTTCCAATTCCGCCAAATATCCTTTGATAGAGACTCAGGATCAGGTTGTTAAAATCGACTCTGATAACGACAGTTTCAAAAACGATATGGGAAATCCCTGGGGCGGCGTTCGCGGCTGCTTTGAAGATGGAACGGGGGAAGGTTCTTTCATGAGAGCCTCCAAAGCGATGTTGGATGTTTTGGGCGTAGTGGACGGGAAAATAACGGATGATTCCGATCCCCGCACTCCGGTTTTTGTGGATACGATTGCCGAAGGCCCTAACAAAGGATTGTATGTAGGCGTTAATCCTCAAGCTGCCTTAGGCGCCCAGGAAGCTGATTGGGCTAATCCCAACGGCGTCCAGTATTCTCGTCCGAGTCGTGTAACTTTTGCCCGTAACGCCAATTTCCCAGGTATTATTTTTACTGCTGCAGAAACCTGGTTTATCAAGGCGGAAGCTTTCCAACTGGGTTGGGCTCAAGGTGATGCATTGGCCGCTTTCAAAAAAGGAATAGCAGAATCGTTCAATTATTATTACTGGTTGAACAATATTTCTACGGAATTGCCTACTTATGCTGCTCCTGATGCTTCCTCAATAGACGCATTTGCTCAAAAATTGTGGGATAAGGACAATAACAAGCAAAAAGTCATACTTGAACAAAAGTGGTTGAATACCGCTCTGATTGATATGAGGCAATCCTGGGCTGATTTGCGGAGAACCGGTTATCCGGCGCTTACTTTCCTGAGGGACAGCGACGCCCCGGAAGCCAAAACGCCTCCCTACCGCTTGCTGTATCCGGACAACGAAAGAACCAGTAACACCGCTAATTGGGAATCTGTGAAAGGACAGGATACTCATTACACGAAGATTTTCTGGGCTAAAGACGGTGATTATTACACTGCGCAGTAATAATTATACTTGAATTTTGAGATAGTAAAAGAGAGCCGGTTTCGACCGGCTCTCTTTTTATCACTGAATTTAGAACTTCCTTGGAGAGGCTGCACACATTCTTATGAATCTATTTTATATTCTATTGAATCCAGTTTATATTCTTAAGAATCCAGTTTATATTCTATTGAATCTATTTTATATTCTATTGAATCTACTTTATATTCTATTGAATCCGGTTTATATTCTGATGAATCCAGTTTATATTCTATTGAATCCAGTTTATATTCTATTGAATCCCGTTATATTCTGATGAATCTATTTTATATTCTATTGAATCCGGTTTATATTCTGATGAATCCGGTTTATATTCTATTGAATATGGTTTACATTCTATTGAAAAAAAGAGCCGGCGTCAGCCGGCTCTTTTTGATCCCTGAGCTTAGGGTTTGCCACTATAACTAAAAAACCTATTAATTGAATGTAACCGTTACCTTATTGTAGTCGAATGTAAGTCCGCGTATCTCATACTGATCGGCTTTATTATTCACGGTAGTAGACAAGTCGCTTGCATTAGGAGTGCCATTAGCCGGATTCAATACATTGACCCTCAATGAACCTTTGGCTGAGGTCAAACGTTTGATTTTAACATTTTGGATTCCTTTTCTTGTTTCAGGCCATGTCAGGGAGTATGCACCCGAACCGGAGGCAATCTC
>JAIRZF010000289.1 GCA_031267385.1 Dysgonamonadaceae bacterium
GCGACATAAAAGATTCGTTCGATAATATCCATCCGACTGCTCCGGCCGGAAAAAATCCGTAACGTTTTTCCTTGGCGAAATTTTCGGAACCATTGTACCCGAAATTGAACTCGGCAAAATAACGATTATTAAAATTGTATGTAAATTGTCCCGTCAATCCCTGGTAACGGTGATCAGCCCTGACCTTGTCGCCGTCATACATTCCTTGGGTAGAACGGTTGAACAATAATAAACCGGAAACATTATGCACATTCTCAAATGAATTTCCGTACGTTAATTTCACCTGATAATAAGTTTTGTTCGAAGGATTACTTTGAGAGAAGTTGTTACCGACAGTCTGATCCGTAGTATATTTATTTCCGTTTGTATAGGCTCCCGCATAATGTCCGGGTTCCATGTAAATATCCACGCCTGCCGATGGTCTGAATGTCGCATAAGAAGGATATTTGCGATATCCCTCGTCGTAAGTGCCCACTTCCCTTCTAATCCACTGTTCTTCGCGGGCGTCGTATGAGAAAGTTCCTTCCGCTTTCAATCCTTTTGTAATAAAATCCAAATCGTATCCTATGGAGAAACTGCCTTCCAGATAGGTATACTTCTGGGTATGATATCCTGTACGGGACAATTCCCCAAGAATATTGAAGCGATAAATCTGGTCGCCGAAGAGCATTCCGTCAGTATTTTTCAACATAAAATCGCTGTTTGCCGAATTATCGTTCGACTCGACCGTAATCGGGAGATAAGGAGGTTGAGTCATGGCAAAATTTACCAAACGACCAGCGGATGAACCAATATTGGTACGATCCGTAATGCGTGCGCCCAAATCCAGCTTTACCCAGAATTTATCCGTAATATCCACGTCAATATTCGAACGGAAGTTATATCGTTTAAACTTAGGATCTACATCATAATTGGACAAGTCGACATGCTTGTAGTTGGTCGACTGATCCATATATCCTGCTAAAATAAAATACCGGACTTTACTTGTTCCCCCGCTTACCGTTAGATCGTAATTTTGCTGCAAAGCAGGTTTAAACATATAGTCGAAATAGTCCCAATTGTATCCCAGTCCGTCGGAATTATCTCCTACCGCTTTTCTGAAGTTCGTGATTGCATCATTCGAGAAGAGTTTCAAATCGTTTACATTCGTTCCTTTCATCTTTGCATCATTAATCATCGCCTCATTATACAATGTTGCATAATCTGCCGAGCCGAGCAAATTGGGAACTTTCCCTACCTGATTGGACCCAATTGACGCTTTGAACCTTACATTTGCTCTTTCCGAAGCTTTCCCTCTTTTTGTTGTAATTACGATAACTCCGTTAGCGCCCCGAATACCGTAAGGCGCCGTGGAGGAAGCATCTTTTAAAATCGTGAATGCCTCAATTTCTTCCGCTGCCAGATACGACATTTCCCGTTCCACGCCATCAATAATTATAATCGGGGTTTGATCTCCATACGTCGATTTCCCGCGGATAAATAGTTCAGCCTTGTCAACCCCCGGTTCCCCGCCGCTAAACTGATTGACAATCAAACCCGGAAGACGTCCGGCCAGGGCGTTATTGATATTTGCGGTCGGACTTTGTACCAGATCTTTGGTGGTGATTGTCGCTACAGCGCCGGTAATATTTTCTCTTTTTTGAGTGAGATACCCTACAACGACCACTTCTTCTAAGGCTTTTGTATCTTCAACCAAACTTACATCAACATTTTTTCTTCCTTGCAAAGCGATTTCCTGAGGTTGAAATCCGATATAGGAAAATACCAGCGAAGCATTCACATAAGGAACCATGATGGAATAATTCCCGTCAATATCCGTTGTGGATCCTTCCTTTGTCCCTTTAACTATGATTGAAACGCCCGGTAGAGGCTCTCCGTTGTTGTCGACAACTTTTCCCGTAATCGTCAGGTTTTGCTGTGAAATTCCCGTTCCCTGAGTCGGATCGGAAGCAGAGTACAACGTAATTTGCCTGCCGACTATCCGGTACATGGTATCGCTTCCTTTCAAAGATTCTTCCAGAATGGATTCCACGGATTTTTTCTTTGCCGAGATATTCACAACACGATTCAAATCGACTGCCTCGTCGTTGTAAAAAAAGATATAGTTGCTATTTTCTTCAATTTCAAAAATAACATCTTTCAAAGTTTTGTTATTCAGATTCATCGTAAAAGTAGTCTGCCCATAAGCCGAACCGGCGAAAACAGTACCGATACCAAAAATCAAAAATAGGAATGATAGTTTCATAATACGTAGAACTTTTCGCAATTCCTTAATAGAATTACCTTCATTTGTGATTTTCTTCATACATTTGTAATGTGTTTAATTAGTAATTTGTTTCTTACTCGTTGCTATTGAAGCATAATGCCGGGGAATAGTACCAGTATTTCCCGGTTTTTTGTTTTTTTTATCTATCCATATTTCATGCTATTTTAAAGGTTTAACATCTATGATTATTTTATTTTTTTCCCGGGTATATTTTACCGGAGCAGTAACCGTTATGGTCTTGAATACTTCATTGATATCTTCTTTCATATCCAGTTTACCGCTCACTCTTATTTTTTTGACTTTATCGGAACATTCTATTGAGATATTGTAAAAGCGTTTCAAACGGTTAAGAACCAGATCCAACCGTTCGCTTTTGAAATGTAAGAATCCGTATTTCCAACAGATGTAATCATAAATCTCCACTTCTTCGACTTTTATTTTGTCCAGTCCATATTCATACAGACACATCTGGTTCGGCTTAAGTTGAACTTTTTCTCTCGAAACCAAATTTTTCACATTCACAGAACCGGTTGCCAGTACAATGGATTGAAATAACTCCCCTTTATAAGCGCAGACATTAAAACTCGTCCCGGTAACCTTAATTTCCCAAAGTTCCGTCTTTACGAAAAAGGGGATTTTTTCATTTTTTGCAACTTCAAGATAGGCTTCCCCCTCTATAAATATCTCGCGCCTGTCGCCTGCAAAGCGTTGCGGATAAATCAATTTACTTCCGGAATTTACCCATATTTTGGTTCCGTCGCTCAGTACCAGACTGGAATTGTGTCCATAAGGGACAATCAGCTGATTGAACTGCAGATTTTCCTTGCCCCCCGATTCATCCATGCAATTCGGAATAACCTGCTCCGTATTGACCTGGATATCCCCTTTCTTATTATGAATGAACTCAACATTAATGTCCGGAATTTCTATCTCTTCCTGGTTCGGAAGTATCAGCCGAATATTCCCGGCTTTTTTTGCGCAATCATCTTCTTTACTCAAAATAGAAAGATAATCCACGGAAGATCTTCCATGAATCCTCTCATAAACCAGATAACCTCCTCCGAGTGTTAATATAATACCGACAACAGACGCCGTATATTTCAACCATCGTCTGAAATCAATAGTGCGTTTTTTATAAATGCTTCCGGAAGCGATATCTTCCCAAAGCATTTTTTTGTCATTATCGCTGAGACAGGACTCTCTGATCCTTATTTTCGAAAGTAAATTCTTCAGTTCCAATGTATTCTCTTTTTTATCGGGATTTTCTTTTATTTTATCCTGCCAGTATGATTCCAGTTCTGGAGTAGAATGAAACACCCATTGAATAAAGCGTTCATCATCCAACAATTCATGCATAAATACATTTGATCCATCCATTCCCTGTCTCATTAAAAAATTATACAAGCAGTTTTCTTTTGAAAGAGGACGTTTCTCAAATATATTTTATACTCAATGACTACGTTAATGTGTGTTAAATATCACAAAGAGAAGTAAAAGAACAGGAAGATTGTAAGGGACATTTTACGTCGGATTTTCTCTATAGACCGATGTATCAGGTTTCGTGCCGATTGAGAATTTATTTCCAGTAAAGCTGCGATATCATTATAACTCATTTCCAGATAATATCGTAAATAAATGGCTTCTTTTTGCTTCGGCGACAACAGATTCATCACTTCCAGGAACCGTTCTTCCTGAATGGAAAGATCCTCTTCCTGATCCATATAAAAATCTATATAAAATTCAGGGTATACGTAATATGTATATTTTGTTTCTTCCCTTAATTTATCAATAATCAAATTTTTGAGAGAAACAAAAAGAAATAATGACGGATTATCAATATTGGGTAGTTTATCGCGATCCTGATACAATTTTATAAAAAGGTCATGGATACAGTCCTTAACAACTTCCTTGTCTTTGATAAATTTTGTCCCATACCTGTAAAGTAAATCAACGTAATTCTCATATAATTGGGAAAAAGCGCCGTCATTTCCACTCTTGAATGTTCTCCATAACGAAAAATCTTGCATCTTCAACTAGTGTTTTATTAATGTTTTTTTTACAAAGATACAAAGTAATTAACGAAAATCAAGAAAAATACATTCTTTTTAACCTCCATCAATCTTTATCCATTAATTGAGTATACTTGTGATAGAAAAGGCTGAAGATAACAGGGCAAACGCATATTAAATTTAACATAATTTAAATACTAAAGATTTGTATAGATCGTTAATATAATAAAAGAGTTATGCAAACACCGCTTAGTTATTTTACAGCCATTCGCGACCCA
>JAIRZF010000247.1 GCA_031267385.1 Dysgonamonadaceae bacterium
AATATCACTTGAGAGGTTGCAACGCTTATTAAAGCCCTCCGGGCGGGCTGTCAAAAATGTGACATTCTATCCTTTAGTTTTTGACACCCCACCCTCTGGGGTTTTTCGTGCGTTTGCCCTGACATGCTATTCGTGACCATCTGCAAAACGGTGGCATGAAAAATAGCGTTAAAAAATCGTTCCCGTTTCAGTCCTAGTACGAAAATTAGTTAAAAAGAGATCCAATCCTTGCAACGTTTGTATTTTTTTGTATTTTTGTATATGAAAGACGTGTCAAGATTAAACTTCGGAATGTTTTCCGAGTCAAAATGATAAGAAATTTAACGATAAGAAATTTAACGAATAACATTTTAAGAATAGGAGATTAATACAATGAGAACGATTCAGTGGTATTCTTTATTAGTAATGCTTTTATGTGCATTTACCGCGGTTGCCCAGTCCGGTGATTTCGATGACGATATCTATTCTTCTTCCAAGGATAAAAAGAAGGAAACAAAGAAAGAAGTAAAAGCAGCAACAGAAAAGGCGCCTAATGTTGTTACCGTTACAGGTACGGTTGCCGGTTCTCGTGACGTGGATGAGTACAACCGCAGATTTGTCAGCGATACTCTCATTTATGAGGAACAGATTATTGTTGAAGAAGATAGCCTTCCTTATGTAGACGGTCAATATACGGAACGTATTGTAAAATTTCATGATCCGTCAAAAATCACAGTGGTTGGAGCTGATAACGTAAATATCCGTTATGACAGTGACGGTAATTATGTCCTTGATTTCTCCGAAGATGCCGGTTCCAATGTAAATGTCAACTATTACTATGGTTATGGAGGCGGGGATCCTTACTGGAATGGCGGATTCGGTTATTATTCCGGGTGGTATAACCCTCATTACTATGGATATTATAACCCGTGGTACTATTCCGGTTGGTATAACCCTTATTATTATGGATATTATGACCCATGGTATTATTCCGGTTGGGGTTGGGGCAGCCATTACTATGGCGGGCATCACTATGGTGGCTATTATTATGGCGGTGGCTATTACTATGGTGGCGGCCATTATTATAGCAGTCATTACCGCTCGAACTATTATTCCCGCGGCGGCAATAGTGCAGGAGGCCGGTATTCGCATGGATCTTATACCTCAGGGAGAGCGGATGTCAGATATAAAAGTACCGATGGAAATTCTACAAGTTCCAGGGTCAGGGGTGCAACGGCAACAGGAGGGCGTGTCACCGACGGCAATTCGTCAGGAACGTCAACACGTACACGCAGCCGTGTCGGTACTGCAGATAGAACTTATAGTTCATCCGGAGAATCTGCAACTTCAACTTCAAGAGTTCGTACCGTTCGCAGAAGTGCGGAAAATGCAACACAGGGAACTTCATCTTCATCGACAACCTCAACCAGATCCAGGACACGGGTAAGCTCGGAACAACAGTCTTCCGGAAATTCTTCCGGAAATTACAACAGTGGAAGTACAACGCGGAGCCGCAGTTCCTCCTCCAACTATTCATCCGGAAATAATAACTCAAGATCATCATCCGGTAACAGCGGTAGCACTTATACTGCGCCGACCCGTTCATCGTCCAGTTCCAACAGCGGTAGCAGCTACAGTAGCGGCAGCAGCAGTAGCAGTAGCAGCAGTAGCAGTAGCCGGTCATCGGGCGGAGGAAGCAGCAGCGGCAGTAGCCGGTCATCAGGAAGTGGCGCAGGCGGTCGTAGATAAATTGTTATTCAGTTGAAATAAAAACAAAAAACTCTAAGTTTAAAGATATGAAACGAAGTCTATTAATATTTATAACAGCCTTTTCTATCTCAGCGTTGTCATATGGTCAAGGAGAAATGGATGCGCACAGGAATTCCAAAACAGAACTATCCGGTTCAGCCCGGGGACTCGGTATGGCTGGAGCTTTCGGCGCCCTTGGCGGTGATATTACAGGCGTAACGGCGAATCCGGCAGGTATCGCGGTATACAGGTCATCTGAACTTTTGACAACGATGAATTTTTCATCCGCAAATATTAAAACAAATTGGAAAGGTACGGGAGAATCAGATAGTAAATTTAAATTCAATGTTGATAATATCGCTTATATGGGTTATTTCCCGTTGGGTGATGATGTCGTATCCGGCGTTAATTTCGGATTTGCATACAACAAACTCAAGGATTTCGACCGGAACTATAAATCTCATGGTTTTGGAATGAAGACCTCTTTGTCGGATTTCATTGCTACAGATGCTACTTTAGGAGGTTATTCCGTTGACGGATTAAAGTATTTAAAAGATAGTTATGACCCCTATCGAAAAAGCAATGCGCCATGGATTGATGTACTGGGTTTTAATGGAAAATTGATACAGGAAGAGAACGGAAAGTATGTTTCTTATTTACTTGATAATGAAACAATTGATCATGAAATGGATGTGACGGAAAGAGGACATATCGAGACATACGATTTTACTGCAGGGACTAGTTTTTCCGAAAAATTATATTTGGGTATTACATTTTCCCTGACGGATCTGCACTATTCCATCTCTTCCCGTTATTCCGAATTCTATGGAACTACTACAGATGGATTTGATTTGACAAATGGTATGACTGAAGATGGCGCCGGTTATCAGGTGTCGGTCGGCGCCATATTTAAGCCCATTGATGAATTAAGGATCGGACTTGCATATCATTCTCCTACATGGTATGATATGGATCGTAGTTTTTGGGGTAAAACCCATGCTGTTTATGAAGCGGATAAAATTGATGAGGAATTTTCCGCACCCCGAAATGATCCCTATGCAGTTACCGATTACCGGTTGCAAACTCCTCAGCGTTTAACGGCCGGTATTGCCGGTATAATAGCTTCAAGAGCTATTCTTAGTCTGGATTATGAATTGACGGATTATACTGCAATGGACATGGCTGAATCGGATGGATACAGCGATGTTTTTGATAAACAGGAAAATTCATATATTAATCAGGATTTTAGGAAAGCTTCGACCGTGAAAATCGGAGCTGAGTTTCGGGTTACTCCTCAGTTTTCCGTTCGTGCTGGGTACGCATGGATGCAGAATCCGTATACCACGAGTGTCAGAGAAGGAAATGTGGGCGTGATGCTTCCTTATACAGGGACCATTCCTCACTATACGATAGAAGGTGATGTCGATTATATCACCTGTGGGTTAGGGTACAGGTTTACCAGGAGTTTTTATATTGATGCTGCCTTTGTATACCGCACTCAAACGGATGATCTGTATTATTTCCCGAAATATCTCGAGAAAGGCCAACTTTTAGTCGACTCCACACCAGCCAAGTTTGAAAATAAAATGTATAAAGGAGTTTTAACTCTTGGTTACAAGTTCTGAGAAACTCAATAGAACTAAAAAACTTATTTGCCCGGATTGAATGTTTCCAACATTTATCCGGGCAAATTGCGAATATGGGACTCCTGTCATCTTTTTCATCCAACATACTCCCCAGCAAAAAATCCTGTACTGAGGTACTGTTTTTGTTATTTAAATTAACGTGAGTTCGAAATAAGAAAAGAGTAAAAACATTAGCAAAAGAGAGAAAAGCATTTTACCTGTTTTATGTCTATAAACATATGACATGAGAAAAACATACGAATTTATTTGGACGTCAAAAATAAAGAATTATCTTTGCATCGTCAAATTTGATGATGATGAATTGTAACTTCACATACGGATTGCTAAATATTAGTATTATTATTCTCTTGGAAAAAACAAGACGAAGCGGATCCGGTATGTAAATATTCATAATAAATATGTAAATTGAAAAAGCCTTTCTCGCTTCAAAATGCGGGAGAGGCTTTTTTGATGAAAATAATGAAGAAAACAAAAAATAATAAAATGATTATGAGTGACAGGTTATTTATTTTTGACACTACTCTAAGAGATGGAGAACAGGTTCCCGGCTGCCAGTTGAATACAATTGAAAAAATTGAAGTGGCAAAAGCTTTGGAAACCCTGGGAGTAGATGTCATTGAAGCCGGATTCCCGGTGTCGAGTCCGGGAGATTTTAATTCAGTAGTGGAAATTTCCAAAGCCGTGACCTGGCCTGTTATCTGTGCCCTGACCCGGGCTGTAGATAAAGATATTGATGCTGCGGCCGAAGCTTTGAAATATGCCAAACACGGGCGGATTCATACAGGAATAGGCACATCTCCATACCACATTCAGCATAAATTCAATTCCACACAGGAGGAAATTCTGGAGCGGGCTATTGCCTGCGTTAAATATGCGAAGAAACAAGTGGAAGATGTTGAGTTTTATTGTGAAGATGCCGGTCGTACAGACAATGTTTATCTGGCGAAAGTCGTTGAAGCCGTAATCAAGGCAGGAGCAACCGTAGTAAACATCCCGGATACTACCGGTTATTGCCTGCCTTCGGAATACGGGCAAAAAATTAAATTCCTGATGGAAAATGTAAAAGGAATCCATAATGCCGTAATTTCGACACATTGTCACAATGACCTGGGAATGGCAACGGCCAACACTATTACCGGGGTGATGAACGGAGCCCGTCAGGTAGAAGTGACGATCAATGGAATCGGCGAACGGGCGGGAAATACATCGTTAGAAGAAGTGGTAATGATCCTTAAAAGCCACAAAGAGATGGGAGTCAATACCAATATCAATACCCGGAAAATTTATCCGGTTAGTCGCATGGTATCCGGCCTGATGAATATGCCGGTACAGCCGAATAAAGCCATTGTCGGACGAAATGCCTTTGCCCATTCGTCGGGAATCCATCAGGATGGAATGTTAAAAAACCGTGAAAGTTATGAAATAATCGATCCCAAAGATGTTGGAATTGACGACAGCGCCATTGTCCTGACTGCCCGCAGTGGTCGCGCGGCATTGAAACACCGCCTTTCAGTTTTAGGAGTAGAACTTTCGCAGGAAAAACTGGATAAAGTTTACGAAGAATTTCTTAAATTAGCGGATAAAAAGAAAGATGTTAAAGACGACGATGTCTTGATGCTGGTCGGAAAAGACTGTGAATCACAGCGCATTAAACTGGATTATCTGCAAGTGACATCAGGAGTGGGAGTCAGATCCGTGGCCTCCATCTGCCTGGACATTGCCGGAGAGAAATTTGAAGCAGCCTCAGCCGGGAATGGCCCTGTCGATGCGGCAATCAAAGCCGTGAAACAAATTATCCGTCGCCAGATGACAATACAGGAATTTCTGATCCAGGCTATCGACCGGGGAAGTGACGATGTCGGTAAAGTACATATGCAGGTGATGTATGAAGGCATTGTTTACTATGGCTTTTCTGCAAACACGGATATTATAGCGGCTTCAGTGGAAGCATTTATCGACGCAATAAATAAATTTGTAAAATGAAGTTTTACGTTTTACGTTATACGTTTTACGTTGGGCTTACGCACGACTTAAAACGTAAAACGTAAAACGTAAAACATAAAACGTAAAAAAATGGCTAAAACGTTATTTGATAAAATTTGGGACGCGCACATAGTGTCTATAGTAGAAAACGGTCCCACGCAATTGTACATTGACCGGCATTTTTGCCACGAAGTAACCAGTCCGCAGGCTTTTGACGGCTTGAGGAAACGAGGATTAAAAGTGTTCAGACCAGAAAGAACACTTTTGACGGCGGATCATAATATTCCGACAATTGATCAGGATAAGCCGATTGCAGATCCTGTTTCCAGGAATCAGGTGGATACATTGGGCAGGAATGCGGAAGAATTTGGTTTAACTTATTTCGGGATGTTGCACCCCAGGAATGGGATCGTACACGTAGTCGGGCCTGAAAATGGATATACACAGCCGGGAATGACCATCGTATGTGGCGATAGCCATACTTCGACTCATGGCGCTTTCGGGGCTATCGCTTTCGGCATCGGCACCAGTGAAGTAGAAATGGTACTGGCTTCACAATGTGTCCTACAGTCGCGTCCCAAAACGATGCGTATCAATTTTGAAGGAGCATTGAAACCCGGTGTTACAGCAAAAGACATGGCTCTTTTTATGATTGCGGAACTCACTACCGGCGGAGCTACGGGATATTTTGCCGAATATGCAGGAGAAGCTGTCCGTAATCTTTCGATGGGAGAACGTCTGACGCTTTGTAATCTCAGTATTGAAATGGGCGCGCGTGGCGGACTGATCGCACCCGATGAAACGACTTTTTCCTACCTGAAAGGTCGGGAACGAGTTCCGGAGGGAGAAAAATGGGATCAAGCGATTTCCTATTGGAAAACCCTTAAAACAGATGAAGGAGCAACATTCGACCGCGAGATTACGTTCGATGTTTCGGAAATTGAACCGATGATTACTTATGGAACGAATCCGGGGATGGGTATGCCCATCAACTCAACCATTCCAAGTTTGAATCAGATTGATGAGGCCGGACGGGTATCTTTCCAAAAATCACTGGATTATATGGGATTTAAACCCGGAGATAAAATGATTGGGAAACCGGTTGATTATGTCTTCCTGGGAAGCTGTACCAATGGACGTATCGAAGATTTCCGGATGTTCGCCAACTTTGTCAAAGGCAGGAAAAAAGCTGAAAATGTTGTCGTCTGGCTGGTACCAGGCAGTTGGAATGTAGAAAAACAGATTAAGGACGAAGGATTGGATGCGATCCTGAAAGAAGCGGGATTTGAACTTCGCCAGCCGGGCTGCTCGGCCTGCCTGGCGATGAACGAAGATAAAGTTCCAGCGGGGAAATATGCCGTTTCAACATCGAACCGTAATTTTGAAGGACGTCAGGGACCGGGAGCGAGGACTCTTTTAGCCAGCCCTCTGGTAGCTGCCGCCGCCGCAATAACAGGAGTAATAACAGACCCGGAAAAAATTTAAGATGGAAAAATTTCAAACAATTATATCAACAATGGTTCCACTTCCGATAGAGAATGTGGATACCGACCAGATAATACCCGCCCGTTTTCTGAAAGCAACTACTCGTGAAGGATTCGGAGATAACCTGTTTGCAGATTGGCGGTATGAAAAAGACGGAAGCCTCAAAAAAGATTTTGTACTCAATAACCCTGCCTGTAAGGGATCCGTATTGATTGCAGGTAAAAATTTCGGAAGTGGCTCCAGTCGGGAACATGCGGCCTGGGCAATTGCAGGATATGGATTTCAAGTCGTTATTTCAAGCTTTTTTGCAGATATTTTCAGAAACAATGCATTAAATAACGGAGTGTTACCCGTTGTCGTTTCCGAATCTTTTCTCTCCGGACTGTTTGACGCCGTCAATACCAATGCAGAAGCTTCCGTTACAGTTGACTTACAAAATCAAAAAATAACCAATAACACAACAGGAGCCACCGAATCGTTTGAAATCAATTCATACAAAAAAGAATGTCTTCTGAAAGGATTCGATGATATTGATTATTTATTGAGTAAAAAAGAATTAATATTGGAATATGAATTGCTATGATAGAAATAATGGATACCACCCTGCGTGACGGGGAACAAACCTCCGGAGTATCTTTCTCTGCTTCGGAAAAACTAAGCATTGTACGTCTGTTGATCGAAGAATTAAAAGTAGACCGGGTGGAAATTGCATCCGCGCGGGTTTCCAATGGAGAATATAATTCTGTAAGCCGGATTGCCGGATGGGCTAAAAAACAAGGACACATTCATCAGTTGGAAGTCCTCGGTTTTGTAGATGGCGATTCTTCCCTCAATTGGATTAAAAATGCGGGCTGTGAAGTGATGAATCTTTTGTGTAAAGGTTCATTGAAGCATTGTACGGAACAACTCCGAAAGACTCCGGAAACCCATATCGCCGATATTCTGAAATCATTGGAATATGCGGATAAAATGGGAATTGAGGTCAATATTTACCTCGAAGACTGGTCGAACGGGATGATAGATTCACCGGACTATGTATTTCACATGATTGATAATCTGAAAAATAAAAATATCAGGCGTTTTATGCTACCGGATACCCTGGGAGTATTAAATCCGGAAAATACGATGAAATATTGCCGGCGAATGCAGGAGCATTATCCTGATATACACTTTGATTTTCATGCCCATAATGATTATGATTTAGCTGTCGGCAATGTCTTTGCAGCAGCTTTAGCCGGAATAAAAGGCTTTCATACGACGATCAACGGTCTGGGCGAAAGAGCGGGAAATACCCCGATGACCAGTGTTATAGCAGTCCTGCATGACCAGTTGAAGTTGAAAACAAACATTGTAGAAAAAAATCTGTATAAAGTGAGCCGTATGGTGTCATCTTATTCAGGTATACGTATTCCCAATAATAAACCGGTGACAGGAGATAGTGTGTTTACCCAATGTGCCGGAATTCATGCTGACGGAGATAACAAAAATAACCTGTATTTTAATGATCTTCTTCCCGAACGGTTTGGGCGTACGAGAGAATATGCTTTGGGAAAAGTCTCCGGAAAAGCGAATATAATTAAGAATCTGGAATCTTTGGGAATAGATCTGGATAAAGAATCAATGATGAAAGTCACCAAACGTGTTATCGAACTGGGGGATAAAAAAGAAGTTGTGACCCAGGACGATCTTCCTTATATCATTGCGGATGTCCTGCACAATGAGAATATCGACCGGATCAAGCTGGTTAACTATTCGCTTTCGTTAACGCACGGATTACGTCCGACGGCAACGGTTCGCATTGATATTGAGGGAGATGAGTATGAATGGACGGCAGCGGGAGATGGTCAATATCATGCCTTTTCCAAAGCTCTTTGGAAAATTTATAATAAATTAGGAAAACCTATTCCCACATTGACGGATTATAATGTAAGTATTCCTGCGGGAGGACGAACGGATGCCTTGGTTCAGACTGTAATTTCCTGGAGTTTTAATGGCAATGACTTTAAAACAAGCGGATTAGATGTGGATCAGACAGGAGCAGCCATAAAAGCAACCATGAAAATGCTGAATATGATCGAAAATATGTAATTTTGTTGTAATTAACAATTGAATTTATGAACAAGAAATTGACTATTGCACTTGTTGCCCATGATCAGCGGAAAGCGGACATGGTTGAGTGGGCGGTTTTTAACGCCGATACCCTATCCAGACACACGTTGATTTGTACCGGAACCACCGGAGGGTTAATACGGGAAGCTTTTGAAAAAAAAGGAGTTAACGCAGAAATTATCTGTATGAATTCGGGTCCTTTAGGCGGAGATGCGGAAATTGCAGCATTGGTAGTGCGTCATCAGGTTAATCTGGCTATTTTTCTGATCGATGATTTGAATCCGCAACCCCATGAAGCCGATATCCAGATGTTGCTTCGCCAATGCCGCATTCACAACGTACCTATTGCATGTAACAGGTACAGCGCCGACCTGATGATAACAAGTACTTTGTGGGATAATGATGATTACATGCCGTCGATGCCCCGTTATGTTAAGTTCCATAGAGAGTAAAAACGTAAAACGTAAAAACATGAAATTAAATATAGCTGTATTGCCCGGTGATGGAATCGGGCCGGAAATTATTAGCCAGGCGCTGAAAGTAACAGAAGCCATTTGTGACAAGTTCGGACATGATTTGGTTTACGAACATGCACTTGTGGGCGCTTGTGCCATCGACGCCGTAGGAAATCCTTATCCCGATGCCACACATGAACTATGTATGTCGTCGGATGCCGTACTCTTTGGAGCGATTGGTTCCCCGAAATATGATAATGATCCCACGGCGAAAGTACGTCCCGAACAAGGATTGCTGGCAATGCGTAAAAAACTCGGACTTTATGCGAATATTCGTCCGGTAACGACTTTTCCTTCTCTGGTGCATAAATCACCGTTGCGTGCCGATTTGGTCGATGGTACCGATTTTATGTGTATTCGTGAGTTGACGGGCGGGATTTACTTCGGTCGTCCCCAGGGCAGGAGTGAAGATGGCCGGACTGCTTACGATACCTGTGTTTACACGGTTGAAGAAATTGATCGTATCGTTCGTTTAGCCTATAAATATGCGGAACAACGCCGTAAAAAAGTAACGATAGTAGATAAGGCGAATATCCTTTCCACATCCCGTTTATGGCGTCAGGAAGCACAAAAAATTGAGAAAGAATTTCCTCATATTGAAACAGAATATATGTTTGTCGATAATGCCGCCATGCAGATTATTCAATGGCCCAAACGTTTTGATGTGATGGTTACGGAAAATATGTTTGGTGATATCCTCACGGACGAAGCTTCGGTAATTACCGGCTCGTTGGGCATGTTACCATCTGCGTCGATCGGGATTCATACCTCTGTGTTTGAGCCGATCCACGGTTCTTATCCTCAGGCTGCCGGGAAAAATATAGCCAATCCTCTGGCAACAATTCTTTCAGCCGCATTGATGTTTGAATATGCTTTCAATTTACAGGAAGAAGGTCAATTGATCCGTAATGCAGTAGATGCCTCTCTGGCGGAAGGTATTGTTACGGAAGATATTGCAGAAAATGGGAAAGCATGTAAAACCACTGAAGTCGGACAGTGGATCGTTGAATATATTCTGTAGGGGCGAACCTATGTGTTCGCCCTCGACGTGTTCTCCATTTTTGTCATAAATCAGCTATTATCTTACGTACAGGGAGTAAATATCAAGAGGATAGTGAAGAAATACGATGCGGAACGCTACGTAAAGAAATCTGTTGCTAACGCCGATCAAAAGCGAGGTAAAACGTAAATGGGCGTTCTCGAATATGGCTTCCCTGATTCGCCAACAGCTGATGAGCCATATCAACTAGTTTGTCAATTAAACGTTTAGGAGATAATCTTTAAATGCATCAAAAGACTTACCAAGTTCCACACTCTGTTTCTTACCTTGCATGAACGCCTTTAAACGAGCCGGAATATCGACACGGAATTCCGGTTTGTTTTTTTCCGGACAACCGGTCTTATTCAACTCGTACCAATTGTTTACGGCGCCGTCAACTGTTTCTTTGAATTTCGCCGGATGTGCGGTTTCCAGAAATATCCCGGTTTCTCCATTCTTAAGTCCGTCTTTTAAAGCCAAATAGCCACAAGCTCCATGAGGATCAAGCAGATATCCGGTTGATTCATAACATGAACCTATCACCTTGAGAATATCTTCATCAAGATAACGATATCCGTTTATTTCCGAACAAATAGTATTATAATCGTTATCGTAAAGGTCTAAAATACGGGCAAAATTGCTTGGATCACCAACATCCATCGCATTGGCGACGGTCCGGACGGAAAGACGGGGTTTGTATTCTCCCGTCTTCAAGTATTCCAAAAAAACATCATTCTTATTATTCGCAGCAATAAACCGTTTTATCGGTAAACCCATTTTTTTTGCAAATAATCCGGCTGTGATATTTCCAAAATTTCCACTGGGAACACAAAAGACCGTATTATCTGCCCGTCCTGAAATTTCCAGTTGAGCATAAGCATAAAAATAATAGAAAGCCTGTGGCAAGAAACGGGCGACATTAATTGAATTTGCTGAAGTCAACTGAAGCTTCCGCGTAAGCTCCTCGTCCATAAAAGCAGACTTCACCAATGCCTGACAATCGTCGAAAGCGCCGTCAACCTCGATGGCCGTTATGTTTTGTCCCAATGTGGTAAACTGACATTCCTGTATCGGACTGACTTTTCCTTCGGGATAAAGCACATATACATGAATACCGTCGACGCCTAGAAAACCATTAGCAACCGCACTCCCGGTATCACCTGAAGTAGCAACCAGCACATTAACACGATCCAATCCTTGTTTCCTAATAAAATAAGACAAAGTACGGGACATGAAACGGGCTCCGACATCCTTGAATGCTAATGTCGGACCATGAAACAATTCCAAAGCAAAGATGGAACGATCCACAGAAACTACAGGAACATCAAAATCCAGGGTCTCGTAAACAATCGATCTCAAGGTTTCCGGGTCAATATCTTCTCCGAAAAAAGCGTCAGCTACCGCATATCCTATTTCCTTAAAA
>JAIRZF010000286.1 GCA_031267385.1 Dysgonamonadaceae bacterium
TACAAGCAAATACAAACGAATATGTGGATAGTGATACGGTTCCGGTAAATCCTCCCGATTTACATACTCTTTGGTGGGATGGCAATGTTTTAAGGTTCCGGTAAAATATTTTCTTTTTCCGCTATCAGGAAGAAGAAATATGAATCTGCCGAAACAATACCCTTCTGAGAAAAAGCCGCCTGAAGTTTACTTTTACTTCGGGTGGTCGTTGGCGATTTTGTTTTATGTCTTTTCCCCGATTCGATTAGCAACCGGTTTTATTTTTCAAATTCAATCGGAGTTGATTGTTTTCGTAACTGTTTTATCCTTAACTGGTTGTTCTGGAATTTTAATTAAGCGAGTTTATAGTTCGGACTTTCTGAAAGAGATTACAGCGGTTGATTTGTTATTATTTGCCTGTTTTACCTGTCTGTTGTTACAGATGATTGTTTATCCTGTCGATACGGAATATGTTTTGACAATAATTTGCCTTTCGGCTACTTATTATCTTTTCCGTCACCTTCCGTCTCAATGGCTTACTTATTTGCTCTGCCTGTTTCCGCTATTGGTTGTGGTTCAGATTATCTACGGCTACAATCGTCTTGCCTATCCCTGGCAGGGTCTTTCGGATATCACCGGTTCATTCAACAATACCGGTATTTTCGGCGGTTTTGTAGCAATGGGTTTTATATCCGCTTTAGGATTAATATTTTCAGTCAAACAGCCTGTTATCCGGATTGTATTAGGCTTGTTGTTAATACCGATTACAATACAACTCATTTACAGTCAATCCCGTGCTGCGTGGGTAGCTGCTGCTGTCGGGACACTGATTTTGTTATTACCCGCTATCCGCAAATTAACAAAATCGAAGGCTACGATTTTAATCTCAATTTTGCTTATTGTCTGCGTCTTTTTTTCGTTCAAATTTTATCATCTTAAAAAAGATTCGGCTGATGGAAGGCTTTTAATATGGACAGTTAGTTGGAACATGATCAAAGAGCGACCGTTGACAGGATGGGGTCCCGGCGGTTTCCAAAAAAATTATCTGCTTTGGCAGGGAGAATATTTCAAGAACCATCCCGATTCTTCCCTGGCTGCTTTGGCCGACGATATAGTCTATCCTTTTAATGAATTTCTTAAAATAGGGGTTGAACAGGGGATTGTCGGATTGCTTTTTGCGCTTGGAATTATTTTTTTTATTTTCGGCAATCCTGCAAGCGCTCCGGTTTTGCGGGCTATATTAGCAAGCCTTATTGGATTTTCGTGTTTTTCTTATCCTGCTGAAATAGTAGCTTTTCAAGTATTGAGCATTTTTTGTCTGGCAGGTATTGCCGGTCAATCTGCTACTATCGTCAAATGGCGCAATCCGCTAAAAAAAAGCAGAGCAAAACGCCTTGTGGTATGTTTGATAGTAAGCTGTTGCGGATTTGTTTCATTTGCCGCCTTCAACTATTACGCCAACGTGAAAAAATGGAACAGAATCATCCATTCCTATTCTCCGGAAAATGATCAAAAAATAGCAGAATTGCAGGTTTTATACCCTGCTTTTAAACACAATGACCGGTTTGTTTTTATTTATGGAAAAGCATTGTATGACGCCGGGCGTTACGACGAAGCCATTCCTTTCCTGGAAGCAGCCAAGGATATGTTCCCCCGTACACAAGCGTTGCTTCTCTTGGGAAAATCGTATGAAAAAACAAATTTGTATTCCAACGCATTGAGAGCATGGGAAAGCGCTTCCTGCATTAAACCATCTCTGTTTATGCCGCATTATAACAGGGCAAAGCTATATTTCAAACTGCAAGATTATAAACAGGCGCAACAGGAAGCGAACATCCTGTTGAACAAAAAAATCAAAATAGATAATCCGGAAATCGACCGGATAAAGCGTGAAGCCAGGGATATTCTGAATTTTCAGCCACCTTCTAATTAATAAAAAACATTAATTCGTGATACGATTCGCCTATTGCATTTCGTTTTTTTTCGATAAACAATAAATTTTTTATTACCTTTGAGAAATTTTTAAGATTTATTGAATATCAACTGAAAAAATAACATTTATGGCATGGTATGAAATTGTTTTAATTGCAGCAGGAATATTATTTCTGCTTTCTTCGGCAGGCTCTTTGTTTTTTGGAGAAATGGACGTCGATACAGACGCCGGCTTGGATGGCTTCCTCCTTAGCGACATTATTTCTTTCAAAGGGCTATTGCATTTTGCTATCGGGTTTTCGCTGACACTGACGCTCATGCAGGAAGTCACCTTTACTTCCGTGGCGAGCGGCGTTGCCTGCGGAATCGCGTTTGTATTTGTCCTCTATTATCTGTACAAATTGATTTACGAAAAATTACAGCAAAATATGAAATACACCGACGAAATAAAGGAAATGGACGCCGAAGTCTATTTTTGGAACGAAAATCAAAAAATAGGCGAAGTTTTTATAACCTTAGAAGGCCGTCCGGTTACCGTTACGCTACAAGGCGCCGAAGGTTTTAATCTCGAAAAAGGACAAAAAATAAAAGTTTCCGGCACCCGGAAAGCCGTTTACCCCGTTGAATTTATCATTTAAATATAAAAATTACTATGAGTATGAATCTGTTTATTTTGATTGGAGCTTTGGTCTTCATTGTTATTTTAACTTTCATTGGTATTCTTTCCCGTTTCAGAAGATGTAAATCAGACGAAATTTTAGT
>JAIRZF010000297.1 GCA_031267385.1 Dysgonamonadaceae bacterium
CCCGTACGACAGTTTAGCAAACTGTTGGTTTCAGCCACTCACCCATCCTTCCAGGACTTTTCCTGACCTTTATTCTTGCGAACGGCGGTGCAAAGATAGATGATTCTTTTGAACTAATCAAAAAAAATAACCGGAATTTTTTAACTTTGTGCCGAAATAGATGAATCATAGGCGAATGAAGAAACAGAAAAAAATCGTATTGGGAACTCTGGCGTCGGCTATCTTGTTAATAGTAGCGCTCGGCGGCTTTGTCTATTACAAACTGACGTCTCCGTTTTTTAATATACAGGAAACCGTTTACATTTATATTGATGACAGGAAAGATTATCCTGATTTATTGTTACAACTGCAATCAACTGCAAAAATCAAAGATACCGGAACTTTCCGGAAGCTCGCAAATGCGTTGAATTACCCGCAAAAAATGAGGACAGGGCGTTATGCCGTGACCCCAAATCTAAGTTGTAAGGATTTATTATTAAATCTGACGAGAGGCAATCAGACCCCTTGTAAAATAACATTTAATAATATTCGTCTGAAAAATGAATTAGCTGAAAATATCGGAATCCAGTTGATGTTCGGGACAGCAGCTTTGCAACAAAAATTGAACGACCCTTCTGTTTGTGCAAAATATGGTTTTGATGAACAAACGATCCAATGTCTGTTTATTCCCGATACTTATGAGATGTATTGGAATATTTCCCCGGAGCGATTTCTGGAACGGATGAAAAAAGAATACGATCATTTCTGGACTCCCGAACGTCTGGAAAAAGCCGCTGAAATACCTCTTTCCCCGGTACAGGTTTCTGTTCTGGCTTCTATTGTTGAAGAAGAAACCGTTATGCCCGATGAATATCCGCAAGTGGCGGGGCTGTATATCAACCGGTTAAAAAAAGGAATGTTGCTTCAGGCTGATCCGACTGTAAAATATGCAGTAGGCGATTTTGCATTGAAACGCATTTTGTACACCCATCTGGAGGTTGAGTCTCCATACAATACTTACAAACACGAAGGATTACCTCCGGGCCCAATACGGGTTCCTTCAATCAGAGGTCTTGATGCTGTCCTCAATTATACCCATCATCACTATTTATATATGTGTGCCAAAGAAGATTTTTCCGGGCGGCATAATTTTGCGACCACCCTGGCTGAACATGCACGTAATGCCCGGCGTTATCAGGCCGCTCTGAACAGGAATAATATACGATAAACCGGAGTGAAAATTAATCGAAGCGAATGGATTTTGTAGGAGAAATCCGGGCTACCAGATAAGACGGACCGATCAACATCAACAAAGAGAGCAGGAGAGTCCCGACATTGATAATGATAACATGCCAGAGATTTAACTCTATAGGTACTGCAGAGATATAGTATGACGCCGGATCCAGTTTGAATATCTCAAAATGTTTCTGTATCAGACAAATGCCGATTCCGATCAGATTACCCCAAAATAATCCTTTACTAATAATAAAAGAAGAAATATAAAGGAAAATTTTCCTGATACTGGTGTTATTTTCTCCCAAAACTTTTAATACCCCAATCATATTGATTCGTTCCAGAATGATAATTAAAAGTCCCGATATCATGGAGAAGCCTGCAACTGCAAGCATTAGAATGATGATGACAACAACATTGGTATCCAGGATTCCAAGCCAGGCAAATATCTCCGGACGTATTTGTCCGATTGATTGAGTGAGGAATGAATTACCGTTCCTGTCTTTCAGTACAGACATTTCGTAATAGAGCGATTCTGCCGTTTCATCCAGTTTATTGTAATCTTTAACCAGAATTTCCACTCCGCTGACCTGATCGGTATCCCATTGATTCAGGCGTCGCACCTGCTTGATATCCGAAAGGACAAATATTTTATCATATTCGGAAAAATTAGTCTCATAAATACCGGTAATATTGAATTTCCGGGCTCTTACGACGCCATTGTCCATAATATAAAAGGACAGAAAAGAATCTCCGGCGTCCAGTTTCATTTTTTGAGACATGATCCGGGAAATTAATACGGAAACAGAGGTACTGTCGTCATTATATTCCGGAACATCTCCTTTAACCAGGTTTTGTTTGAAAAAATCCCAATTGTAGTCTGCATCTACACCTTTCAGGACGATCCCCATGAAATCCTCATCGGTCTTGATGATTCCCGGTTTAGTCGAAAACAGGTGCACCTGGGCAATATTAGGCGTTTTCAGGATAACATCGTTGATGATGCTGTCACTGATGACGATAGGAGATGATTCATATGAATTACTATTGCCGAAATCCGTGATTTGGATATGTGAACCGAATCCAATCATCTTATTCCGCACTTCCTGTTTGAATCCGATCATGATTGCAACGGCAAGAACCATCACTGCCAATCCCATTGCAATACTGGCCATAGCAATACGTATCGCCGGAGGAGATGCTTTTCTCTCCTCGCTTTTGCTAAAGTAAATTCGTCTTGCTATGAAAAATTCGGTGTTCATTACGTTTTACGTTTTACGTTATACGTTTTACGTTCTTGTCGTGCGTAAGCCAAACGTATAACGTATAACCTACTTATTTGTTATACGTTCTTGTCGTGCGTAAGCCAAACGTATAACGTATAACGTATAACGTATAACGTATAACGTATAACGTATAACGTATAACGTATAACTTATTTACTGTACGCCTCCAATGCTTTTTCCAATACAATCATCGCATTTGCCAGATCCTCTTTGTTCAGGACATAAGCGATGCGAACCTCATTTTTCCCCAATCCCGGAGTAATATAAAATCCTGAGGCTGGGGCCATAAAAATGGTCTGGCCTTCATATTCAAAATCAGACAGGCACCATGCGCAAAAATCGTCGGCGTCATCTACCGGCAGACTGGCAATAGTGTAGAACGCACCCATAGGAATAGGAGAATAAACCCCCGGTATTTTATTCAGACTGTCAATCAGGAAATTACGACTTTCAAGGTATTTATCATAGGTCTCCCGCATATATTCTTCCGAAACATCCAAAGATGCTTCAGCTACGATTTGCCCCAATAACGGAGGACTTAAACGAGCCTGGCAGAATTTCATGACGGTTTTCCTCAACTCTTTGTTGCGGGTGATCAGAGTTCCGATTCGGATCCCACATTCGCTGTAACGTTTTGAAACAGAATCTATCAAAACAACATTTTCTTCAATCCCGACAAGATGAAGCGCCGATACGTAAGGAGAACCGGTATATATGAATTCACGGTAAACCTCATCGGAAAATAAATAAAGATCATATCTCTTTATCAAATCCCTGATCTTGTTCATTTCCGAACGACTGTATAAATATCCTGTAGGATTGTTCGGATTACAAATCAAAATACCACGGGTACGTTCATTGATCAATTTCTCAAATTCTTCAACAGGAGGCAATGCAAACCCTTTGTCTATGCTGGAAGGAACAGACCGGATGACAGCTCCTGCGGAAATAGCAAAAGCCATGTAATTGGCATAGGACGGCTCCGGAACAATAATTTCATCTCCCGGGTTCAGACATGCCATGAAAGCGAAGAGAACAGCCTCTGAACCTCCTGTAGTTACAATAATATCATCACACCCCACATTAATATTATAACGTGAATAATACCGGACTAATTTTTCCCGGTAACTGCGATTTCCATCACTGGGACTGTATTCCAAAATTTTACGGTCAATGTTTCGAATGGCATTGAGCGCTATTTCCGGAGTTTTAACATCGGGTTGTCCGATATTCAGATGATAAACTTTGAGACCTCTGGCTTTCGCAGAGTCAGACAGAGGCGCCAGTTTACGTATCGGAGAAGCCGGCATTTCAATTCCTCTGGTCGATATTTTGGGCATTACGATTCGTTTTTAATTGTTATTCAATAGAGTAATATACTCATCACAAGGAATATAGCGCATATCTTTGCACACAAATCATCGGACGCCATATACCCTGCATCTGAAACATCAATCCGCAAAAGTAGTGTAAATATTTAGACTAATATTTAATTTTTCTTGAAAAATAAAAACGAAATGATTAACTTCGCGGGTCAATAGTAGACAAAATGTTGTATGAACACTCTCGATAGGATAGTAAAGTATATTTTTATAGTAATTTTTTTACTGTACGGTTTTACCAGCCTTTATGCCCGGAACCAGATATATCGAAATGATATGCCTCAAAGTGAAATGTCTCAACCTCAGGACAGTATCTTGAATTTTGTGACCGATATCCGGAATGTTTGGAATAAAAAACAAACGTATTATTTTGCGAACGCCAATCCGGATCAGGAACTGAGGTTCTATAATATCACACTCGATGGCCGTCACAGGTTTTACCGGGATCTCTTGCTCGATCCTTTTTACGATCCGGAAAATTATCCGGTGACATATAATGATACATTGGTTTGGGATCCGGTGTATCTGCCGATCATTTTTACCGGGAAAGTATTTGTGGACAATTGTGTTAAAGTCCCGGATGTGTTCGGGATGCCTTTGTCGAAAATATATCCCTTATACGACCTTTCGGAGATTATAAAAGCTCCTCAGGTTGCAATGAGCGATTATGAAAAAGAATTCAGGCAAAGAGTTTACCTGAATACGATTTTGTCGGATGTCAGTACCGTTAAATATTTTCACGGGGATTTGGCTTCGTATGAGGCTGTAAAACCTGAAGTGCTGAAAGTCAATGTATCGAAAGACCTTTTCAGTCTGGAAAATAACCCCGATTTTTCCAATGCCGGATCCCCCGCCCGTTATGCTACAAAACGCAGGTATTGGATTGTTAATGGAACTCATCTATTCCAGATTTCCGAAGGATATGTGTCGGATAACTGGTATAAAGGCGGAGTTTCCAGTATCAATATTCAAAGTAATCAGAAAGTTACGTTCAACTATAAAAAAGGAAAAATACAGAATAATAATGAAATCAGATGGGATCTGGCAATGCACACAAATCCCAACGATTCGTTGCGGACTACGAGAATCGGAAATGATCTGCTGAGAAGTTATAGCGATTTCGGGATTGTTGCAAGTAATAATTGGAATTATTCTACCAACCTGGAATTGAAAACCCAGTTGTTTAATAATTATAAAGAAAATACCACCGTTAAAAAAGCGGCATTTTTATCTCCTTTCTTCTTGAATATGGGGGTTTTAGGGATGAAATACCAGTTGACTAAAACTTCAAAAACCAACAAAAATAAAAATTTCACAGTAACCTCCGACATTTCTCCATTGTCCATAAAATATACTTATATAAGGGATTCCAAAGCCGTTGACCCAACAGGATATGGAGTTCCGGCAGGGAAAAATGACACTCTTGTTGTCGGTTCATCGATCAACAGCACCTTTAAAATTAATTTTAATAAAGGAATTTCATTCAGTACCCGGTTCAAATGTTTTACCGATTACCGGAAACTGGAATTAGAATCGGAAAACGAGTTGAACCTTGCCATCAATCGTTACTTTTCCACCCGGATTTTTCTCTACGTCCGCTTTGATGATAGTAAAGGCATTGTCCCGGATCCAAAGTTCGCATACTGGCAAATAAATCAAATTCTTAGCTTTGGTTTGAATTATAACTGGTAAAGGTGTCATGTTTAGGAGTCATTATCTGTGTGCGTACACAAAAAAATGATCATTTCCTTTGCTGTTAATTTTTTATTTCTTACTTTTGCCCCCGATTGCAATGTCGATATTACAAAATGAGGTCAAAAATAGAATATCCAGGTGTCATTTTTAAGGTAAATGAAGATGTTGTACAGGTAAAAATTCTTCAGAAGACCGCTTGTGCAGATTGTCACGCCAAATCGATGTGTAGTCTTTCGGAAATGAAAGAAAAAATTCTGGAAATTCCCGGTAAAAACAACGATTTCAAAGAAGGAGATGATGTCCTTGTCACAGGAGCGGCATCATTAGGAATGAAAGCTGTTTTGCTGGCTTTTTTGCTTCCCTTGCTGATAATGGTGGTATTGTTGTTTTTAGGGATCCGGTTTACAGGATCTGAAATGATTGCAGCCGGTATCTCTGTGTTGTCGCTTACTATTTACTATATCGTCCTGTATTTCAGGAAAGATAAATTGACAAAAGAATTTGTATTTACTTTGAACAGAAGATGAATCTAATATTACTAGCCGTAGTTTCTTTAGGCGCTATTGGTGCGCTCGGTGCTACAATCCTTTATTTTGTATCACAAGCATTTTATGTAGAAGAAGATCCCCGGATCGGAGCGGTTCAGGACATACTCCCTGCCGCTAATTGCGGAGGTTGTGGATTCCCGGGTTGTTCCGGGTTTGCAGATGCCTGTGTAAAAACCGAAAATCTCAATGATCTGTTGTGCCCTGTAGGTGGCGCTGAAACCATGAAAAAAATTGCTGAGATCCTGGGCCGGACAGTACTGGCGAAAGATCCTGCGATTGCAGTGGTCAGGTGCAACGGAGCTTGCGAAAATCGTCCTCGTACAAATTACTACGACGGCGCGCCAGGTTGTGCAATTGCATCTTCGCTTTATGGTGGAGATACCGGATGTTCTTATGGCTGTCTTG
>JAIRZF010000313.1 GCA_031267385.1 Dysgonamonadaceae bacterium
GATTGCGCGGATTTCGCGCTGCCCGTTGAGGGCAATGTTTACGGGGTCGATTTTAATGCGGTCGCCGCTATCGACAAACTCAAGGAAGAGGCCGGTTTCATCGGCATGGAGGTCGTCAGAGTCAATTTTCAATCCTGTACCACGCACGAAGAAGATTCCGCCTGCATTAATAGTGAGGTCTATTTCGCCGGTTACGTGGTTGATGACTTCGGCAATAATGCCGTTAGTCTCCTCGATGCCGTCGATTTGAATTGCAATATGTTCGCCGAGGTATTTCCTCAGTTCAGCCGAGAGGTTGAGCCTTCCCTGCGGCGTAACGCCGGCGGGAAGATGTGTTTCCGATCCATCGTATTCGCCTGGAATGGCTATCTTGAGCGTGAATACAGGCGTCTTAATCTTGAATCCGTCGGCAGCCAGGTAGGTGATGAGTTCCATGCCGGCAATCATCCCTTCTTCGATGACCTTGGGCGCGGTGGTGATGTTGTATACTTCGGCCTTTGAGGCGATGTCGTGTATGTCCAGTTCGGGTTCATAGACGGTGCGCATGACGTACTTCTTTTTTGCATTGGGCAGGTAAGCCGGATAAAACTTTGTGGTGATGCGGTGCATCACATCTTTTAATTTAAAATCTATAGCCATAAATTCATAGTATTTTGTTATTAAAAATAGATAATTATATGCAAAGGTAAATTAATATTTTAATATAACATACAGATATGTTGATTGATTTAAAATATTTGGTTATTTTTGTATGTCATATATGATAAAGTGATGAAAAAATAAATAATCCCATAAAAAAGGATTGTCACTTTATCCGGTCACATAGACAAACATAAAAAAAATAAGTTAAGTAAAAACTGTTAAAAGAACAAGAAGATGGAAAACGAATCAAAAAAAATCAGTAAATGTCCGGTTACGGGTGCATCTCATCCTCGCGTTAGCCGGGAGGGAGTACAAAACAAGGACTGGTGGCCCGGTCAGCTTAAATTAGATATACTGCGTCAAAACTCATCGCTGACCGATCCTTTCGGAAAAGATTTTAACTATGCCGAAGAATTTCAATCCCTCGATTTGAATGCTGTGAAAAAAGATCTTACTGCCTTGATGACCGATTCCAAGGAATGGTGGCCTGCCGACTTTGGGCATTATGGTCCGCTGTTTGTCCGTATGGCCTGGCACAGTGCGGGGACATACCGTATCTCGGACGGACGCGGAGGCGGTGGTCGCGGTCAGCAGCGTTTCGCTCCTCTGAACAGTTGGCCGGATAATGTAAGTCTTGATAAGGCGCGCAGATTAATATGGCCTGTAAAACAGAAGTACGGCAGGAAAATATCCTGGGGCGACTTGATCATTCTGGCCGGCAACGTTGCACTGGAATCAATGGGATTCAAGACATTTGGTTTTGCCGGCGGTCGTGCAGATGTGTGGGAAGCGGATAAGGACGCCTATTGGGGAAGTGAGCAGATGTGGAAAGCGCACAGGAAACCTGAAAACCTGGAAAGACCTTTAGCTGCTACCGAGATGGGACTTATTTATGTGAATCCGGAAGGTCCCGGCGGCGAGCCTGATCCTTTACTTGCGGCAGAAGCAATCAGATTGACCTTTGGCAATATGGGGATGGACGACGAAGAAACCGTTGCCCTTATAGCCGGCGGACATACCTTCGGTAAAGCGCATGGTGCGGCAAGCGATTCCAATCTGGAGTCTGATCCCGAAGGGGCAGGCATTGAAGAACAGGGATTGGGATGGAAGAATAATTTCGGTACCGGTTCGGGCGCCGATACCATAACAAGCGGTCTGGAAATCACATGGAGTCCTTCGCCCATCAAGTGGACTAATAATTACTTCTGGAGTTTGTTTGCCTACGAATGGGAACTGACCAAAAGTCCCGCCGGAGGACATCAATGGAAACCAAAAGGTAATACTGGTGAAGGTCTGGTTCCCGACGCTCATGATTCATCCAAACGTCATGCTCCGGGTATGTTTACCACCGATTTATCATTACGCTTAGATCCGGCTTACGAAAAAATATCAAGACGTTTCTTTGAGAATCCCGACGAGTTTGCCGATGCATTTGCCAGAGCCTGGTTCAAATTGACTCATCGTGATATGGGTCCGAAATCGCGTTATTTAGGCGCCGAGATACCGGAAGAAGACTTAATATGGCAAGACCCAATCCCTCCGGTAGATCATGAATTAATAGATGATGAGGATATAAAAGTCTTAAAGGAGAAAGTTTTGTCGTCAGACCTGACTGTCTCCGATTTGGTTTCAACAGCCTGGGCTTCAGCGTCCACTTTCCGGGGATCGGATAAAAGGGGAGGAGCAAATGGCGCCCGTATTCGCTTATCTCCGCAAAAGGACTGGAAGGTGAATAACCCTGATCGACTCAGAAAGGCGCTGGACAAACCGGAAGCGATACAAGATGAGTTTAATGCATCACACGGCGGCGGCGGTAAAAAAGTATCGTTAGCCGATTTGATCGTATTGTCGGGAGCAGCCGGAGTTGAAAAAGCAGCAAAGAATGGCGGTTATGATATTATCGTACCTTTCACTCCCGGACGCATGGATGCATCGCAGGAACAAACCGATGCGAGGTCATTCGGCGTTCTTGAACCCTTTGCCGATGGCTTCCGTAATTATTTAAAAGAAGAAGGATTAACGGTAAAAACAGAAGAACTGTTGATCGACAAAGCGCAATTATTGACCCTGACAGCGCCTGAATTAACGGTACTGACCGGCGGTATGCGCGTCTTGAACACGAATTATGATGGTTCGGCAAATGGCGTTTTCACTTCCAGGCCCGGAGCTTTAACAAATGATTTCTTTGTCAATCTGCTCAGTATGGATACCGTCTGGAAACCTGTGGATGAACACAAAGAACTGTTTGAAGGCAGAGACCGGACGACCGGCGAAATGAAATGGACTGCAACACGTGTAGACCTTATCTTCGGCTCTCATTCCGAGCTGAGAGCTATAGCCGAAGTATATGGAAGCGCCGACAGTCCTGAAAAATTCATTACCGATTTCGTATCTGCATGGAATAAGGTGATGAATCTCGACATGTTCTGAGGAGTAAAACTGAGACAGCCCCTATAATTTTAAAAATATAAACTAATGAAGAAATTAATTGTTCTGTTTTTTATGATCAGCAGTGTTTTGTTTGCCCGGAAGGAATATTATGAAGATCCTGAAGTTTTTCAGGTAAATAAAGAGTATTACCGAAGTACGTCGCTGCCTTATGCCGGCGAGGCGCCTGCAATAAAAAATGTTTATAAATCATCACCTTATTATCAGTCTTTGGACGGAACGTGGGATTTTTATTGGGCGCCAAAACCTGCTGATGCACCTGCTGATTTTTATAAGATAGATTTTTCCGCCAATAACTGGGATAAGATGCCTGTGCCGGGTAATTGGGAGTTTCACGGCTTTGGGATACCTGTATATACTAATATTACTTATCCTTTCCCTGTCAATCCGCCTTACGTAAACCGGGAAGACAATCCGGTGGGTTCGTACAGAAGAATCTTCAATATCCCTTCAAACTGGGATGGCCGCAAAGTATTTGTCCATTTCGAAGGAGGCACAACAGCTCTTTACCTCTGGATTAACGGTCAGGAAGCAGGGTATACCGAGAATGCAAAATCTCCTGCCGAATTTGATATAACGCCTTATTTAAAAAAGGGTGAAAACCTCATTGCATGCAAGGTCTTCAAATATGGCGACGGTTCATATCTTGAAGACCAGGATATGTGGCGGCTAGGCGGTATAAATCGCAGCGTCTATCTGTATAGTACAGCTCAGACGCGTATATCGGACTTTTTTGCGCATCCTGACCTGGACGGCAACTACAGGAACGGTGAGTTTAGCGTAAGCATAGACCTTAAAAACTATTCGGATGCAGAAGCATCACCGTTGCTGACTGTTTCTTTATTGGATAAATCGGGCAAGGAAGTGTATAAGAAAAATCAGAAAGTTCGTATTCCGGCAAAAGGGGATAGCAAAGTGTTCTTTTTAACGAGTAAAATCAACAATCCTCTTAAATGGTCGGCCGAAACGCCAAACTTATACACAATGCTTATGACTCTTACGGATAATAAGGGACAGTTGATTGAAGCTACATCGCACAGGATTGGGTTCCGTAAAATAGAGATAAAGGACGGTCAGCTCTTAGTTAACGGTAAAAAAGTTTACTTCAAAGGCGTGGACTTGCATGAATTTAATACCAACGACGGACAAGTCGTGACGCGTGAAGTGATGATGCGTAACCTGCAGCTCATGAAAGAACTTAATATTAATGCCGTGCGTACATCGCATTATCCTCAGCAGCCTTTGTGGTATGAGTTATGTGACGAATACGGGATATATTTAATTGATGAAACGAACCTCGAATCACACGGTTTAGGTTATGGAAAAGAAAACGTATCCTACCTTCCTGAATGGAAAGAGGCGCATCTGGACAGAGTAAAAGCTGTTGTTGAACGTGATAAGAATCATGCTTCGGTAATATTCTGGTCTCTTGGAAATGAGTCGGGCAACGGAGACGCTTTCTATGCCATGTACGACTGGGCAAAGGCGCGCGACCGGAGTCGTCCCGTACAGTACGAGCAGGCTTTTAATTATAGAAATACCCTGGAGAGTGCACGTAACAGCGACGTTCATTGTCCGATGTATCCTTCATGGACGAGCATGGAACGTGATGCCGGACTGGATCTCGGTCGCCCTTATATTATGTGCGAATATGCACATGCTATGGGAAACAGTATGGGGAACTTCCAGGAATACTGGGACTTGATGCGTAAGAGTAAAAATATGCAGGGAGGTTTTATCTGGGAATGGTATAATCACGGATATCCTGCAAAAGATGAGCAGGGACGCTTCTACTGGGCTTATGGCGGCGACCTTGGCGGCTATGCCGCTCAAAACGACGGAAACTTCTGTATGGATGGCATGATTTCGCCGGACCAGAAATATATCCCTCATACGCATATCGTAAAAAAGGTATATCAGGATATATTGTTCGACGCTGCCGATTTGAGCCGGGGAACCATCAATGTTATAAACGATTTTAGATTTACCGGCATAACAAATAAAAACTTCAACTTCAAATGGGAATTGCTTAAGAACGGAGAAAAAGTGGATGAAGGTACGTTTACAGTAAACGTTCCGGCCGATTCCCGTCGTGAAGCAAAACTTAATCTGCCACAAATATCAGCCGGGGGAGGTGAAGAATATTTCCTGCAGGTTTATGCCTGTAAGACTGAGAGTACAGAGCTTTTGCCTGCCGGCTACGAAGTAGCAAAAGGTGAGCTGGCATTTAAGAATAACAATTATTTCGCCGGCGAAGTTCCTCCCGTGGGAACTCTGGAAATGAAAAAAGAATCGGATAAGATAACCGTTCAGTCCGGCTCATCGGTTTATGAATTTGCTCTGAACGGCGGAGGCAATCCTTTAAGAAAAGCGTCTGACGGGAATCGGAATCTGTTCCGCTCATTTCCTCAATTAAACTTCTGGAGAGCGCCTGTGGACAATGATTTCGGTGCAAGCTCACAAATAAAAATGCGTCTGTGGGAGACGGCAGGAGCCAATGCAGTCTACAGGTTTAAGGACGCCAAAGAAACATCCACAGGTGTTGAGTTGTCTTATGAAGCAAAACTTCAGGGTATAGAAGCAAGAGTAAACCTTGATTATACAGTAAATAAGGATGGCAGTCTTACTATAAATGCCGCTTACAAAGCCTTGTCGGACGATTTACCTGAAATAATGCGTTTCGGCATGAAGATGGAGCTTGCGGAAGAGTATGAAAACGTAAAATGGTACGGACGCGGTCCCCTGGAAAACTACGTGGACAGGAATATTGATGCTTTTATGGGTATCTGGGAAGGCAAAGTAGGCAAACAGGCATTTGAATATTATCGTCCTCAGGAAACGGGCAATAAAACGGATGTTCGCTGGATTAGACTCACGGATAACAGCAATCAAGGGATAGAAATTTCAGGAGCGCAACCTTTGTCCGTTAATGCTACCAATTATAGAGTTGAAGACCTCGACCCGGGATTAACCAAGAAGCAACAACACTGGTCTGATGTTATGCCGGCAAAAACTGTTGTTTTGCATGTAGACCTTTTCCAGCGTGGAGTTGCAGGACTAAACTCCTGGGGCGCCGTTCCTCTGGACAAATACCGTTTTATGGACAAAGAGTATAAATACAGTTATACAATAAAAGTTGTGAAATAAAATAATGGTACCCTCCAATAAGCCTTGTAGAACTATGAACTGTAGGGGCTGTCTCAAAAGCCGAATCCCGTCGTCACCAGCGAGGAGGAACGACGAAGCAATCGCCGATACACGCAGAGATTGCTTCGTTCCTCGCAATGACGGTACATTCATAGTTCATAGTTAGATTCTGCTGGCGCGGGCTTGTAGCCCGTGCCGTTCCTCGGTGGCATGGGCTTGTAGCCTGTGCTGTTTTGCCGGGTATCTCGCTGGCGAGTTCGGTAGAGCGGGGGCGCGGGAAAGGGGGTTTGGAGTGGTCGGGGGGGGAGGGCGCGC
>JAIRZF010000315.1 GCA_031267385.1 Dysgonamonadaceae bacterium
CAATCATAATTTACCGGTTTTTATTGCATAAAGGTACTTAAATCGGTTGATATTTCCTAACTTTTTATCAAATATTTTACTATAAATCAATGATTTAACCCTATGTTAAGGGGCGACTAGATAACGTCTTCGGCATTTTTTTACGCTTACGTTGCACTCGCAAAAGAAATATGAAACTAAAAACAAAACTTCTTTTGAAAAGATTTTTTTTAGAGGCGACTATTTAATGTTTTTAAACATAATGAAATATTTTTATAAATAGTATTTTATTGTTTTCTTTGTAATAATTTATAGAAAATTTAACAGGAGATATTAATTTAAATTTAAGATTATGAAGAAAATCGTTTTATTCCTAATGTTTATTTTATTTGTAGCTTTTAAAATTAATGCTCAAACAGCATCAATTAACGGGGAAAAATATGTTTGTCCTGATCAATATTATCCTTACATTTATTCTCTTTCGGAGCCAGTAACTTCACTTACGAAAGTGTCCATTTCTATTTACGATGGGATAGAAGCACGTGGATCTTCTAATTTTGATTATTTCATGTATGAAGGAGATCAGGAAATTATTCTGTACATTAAGTGGTATGATAATGGAATTGTTTATTTTTTAAGTGACAATAGCAGTAACAGTTTTGATACCGAGTTGAATATTTTAGATAAAACAAAGGTAAGTTCGGTATTGATTGCCTCAGGAGTAGGAACGCCTATTCATGATAATACAATTAACATATCTTATGGAGAAACAGGGACAATAACACTTGAAGCTGGAGAAACAAAATATCCCAATGGTAGCTTAGTGTCGCAATTTGACTGGCAGCATGGAGCGTATAATGTTTCAAATAAATATTATAGTTTTAGTTATGGTATCTCTGATAGGCATGGCGAAACAATCACGGTTACTCCCATTGGGAATCTTTGTGGTCATAATACAGGGCTTCCTACAACTATTACTATAAAACGGACATTCAATGGAAAAATTACTTTAAATTCAGGAAATCAAATTTGTATCAATGAAAACGCAACATATACAATAAATAATCTCCCATCAGCAGCATTAGTTTATTGGAGTTCTAATGAAAAACTAACATTGATTTCAAGTCAAGGAAATACAAATGCAATATTTAAAGGTTTGGGGAATGGGAGAGGGATAGTTACTGCAATGATAGTTATTGGAGATTATACTACTACCATTGAAAATAATGAAGTTTGGGTAGGTGTACCATCAACTCCTATGATCACGATTCCTTCCGGTACAATGTATCCCAGTACCTATTATCAAGCATCTGCAAATTCTAGTTTTGGTAATCCCAATGGATATGAATGGAGCTCAGAAGGATATTGTTTCTTTGTAGGGTCAACAACAGGAAAAAACGTAACATTCTGCCCTGGTGGATCATTGATTCCGACAGATGTTGTTACTTTGTTTGCTAAATCCACAAATTCTTGTGGTACAAGTCAAATGGGATCTATATCATTTAATGTTTCAAATGATAATTCTGATTTTCTGAAATCGACTAATATAAATAATTCAATGAGATTAGAAAATAATCATATCGACGATTCAGAATATTTATTGTTAAAAATATATACTATAGCAGGTTCTTTAGTTTATTCTACATATAATGTTAGTAAAAACTTTGATATAAAATCTGCGAATCTTCCTAATGGTATTTATATTATAGAAAAAATAACTGAAAATGGGAAAATAATTCGTGAAAAGGTGATATTAAAAAATAGATAATCAATTTCGGATCGTCAACGGAGTAGTGGATTAAGCGTAAAAGATTTCTGTTCGAATGAAAGTTACAATCAGCCCTCGTCACTGAGTTGGTGCCTGAAAATAATGGCGTTTTGAAAATTTCAATATCCCGTACAAGCGTTGATGCTGAAGCCGTAGTTCCGGTAAAAATTTTATCAGGGAATGCTGCCTGCCACTCTGGCTCTTTTGGCGGTTATTCTGCCGGATGGTACCTGGAAGAAATAATTAAAATGCCATAATCTCCGGCATTGATCGCATTGAAATGAGGGTGTGTCAACGATAATTTTTATCGTTTTGGCACACCCTCTTGTGCGAAGTGTGAATTTTTTTCAGGTTTTTTTCGAGAGAAAACATGAAAAATGAGTAAATTCGGTGAATTGCCGCCCCCGGTGGGCAGGATGTCCATTATCGAACAAAAGATGTTCATTATCGAACATTTTCAAACAGGTCTGACAAAATTAAACTCCTAATTATCAGCAATTTCAATGTTTGGCACTTCCTTTGTTCCGTTTGAAATCAATAATAATCGAATAACTATAAAGGATAAGCCATGTTCTACCATCTTAAGATCACATTCAGAAGCTTGAGTAAAAATCGTCTGTACTCCATTATTTGTATTTCCGGTTTGGCAGTCAGTCTGGCAACTTGCGCCTTTATCCTGTTATGGGCGCAAGATGAAAAAAGCTATGACCGGTTTCATAAAGATCCCGGTCGTATCTATCAGGCCATCGCTCATTTCAAGGGAGAAGGCAGGGATCAGAGTACGGAACATGCTCCCGGACTGTTCGCGGCCACAGCAGAACAGGATTTTCCGGAAGTAGAAACATATTGCAGGATAGATGCAACAAAAGCAAAAAGCCTGAAAACAGAAAATGCGAACCTGAAGCAAAAGGAAATCTTATATGTAGACAGTACTTTCTTTTCCTTCTTCAATTTCCCGGTTGTTAAAAGTCCCACCCGGCAGTTACTCCAAACATCCGGTGATGCAATCATCAGTGAAAGTCTCGCCCTGGAACTTTTCGGGGATCAGGATCCTACAGGTAAGGCTATTTCGATAAATGAAGATCATATCGTTTATGTTGCCGCCGTGATGAAAGATATGCCTGATAATACAAGTATACCACACGCAGATATTATTTGTTCGCTTGGAATCAGTCCGATAACAGGTTACGGGTTTTTGAATTCCTGGTCAAGTTGCGAGTATCAAACCTACCTGCGACTGAAACCGGACAGCGACGTCGACAAATTAGCCAAAGAAATCACAGTCAAACAAACATATTTTCAGGATACCCGCTATTTTACACTCCAACCGCTGATCGACAGACACCTGTATTCTTTTGACGGCACTCCCAACAGCATACTGAAAACCGTTCGTATTCTTCAGTGGATTGCTTTGGCCATATTGTGCATTGCCTGCATCAACTACATCAACCTGATCATGGCAAGAGCTTCCAAACGCCAACAGGAGATCGGACTGCGTAAAACGCTGGGAGCAGGGAAAAAACAACTGTTTTTGCAACTGATGAGGGAAGCCTGCATGATGTTCCTCTTTGCACTGTTTGCCGCCATCCTGTTGAATCTGATCCTGTTGCCGGGTTATAATCAATTATCCGGAAAAGAGTTTTCTATCCTCCAATGGAACAATAAAAACACCTGGGAAATCTATGGAATAATGTCGCTGGCCATTATTCTGTCGGCAGGATGGTATCCCGCCTGGATGCTTGCCTCTTTCAAACCGGCAAAAAAGATACAGGAAAAAAGGCAGGGCGGCTTTTTAAGAAAATCGCTGGTTACATTACAGTTCGCTTCATCCGTCGTTTTAATTGTTCTTACAATAACCATGCTGTCCCAAATGAATTACATCCGTAAAAAAGATCTGGGATTCGACCGTGAACATGTATTTACCTGCAAGATGGGACCCGGCATACGGTACGATGTTGTCAGAAATGAATTATTGAAAAACAGCGCCGTTCATGAAGTGTCCTGCGGTGGTGAAGACATTGTGGATACCAACGACAATCACATCGTCAGTGACTGGCAGGGAAGGATCGGCGACAAGAAATTCACACATGGCAGGATGTGGGTAGACAGTACCTTTTTCCAGACCATGCGCATGTCGTTTGTAGAAGGAGAGAGCTTTACCAACAACGGGGAAGAGCAGTTTGTCATCAACGAAACAACAGCCAAAGCAATGGGTATGGAAAAACCTGTTGTCGGGAAATGGATGACCGCTTCCGGAGGAATCCGGGGAACAATTGTAGGAGTGGTCAAAGACTTTAACTTCAAGAATCTTCACAAAGAAATAGAACCTGTAGTTATAAGACAAAATAGTGTCGGGAAAATTTATGTGCGGACAACTGCAAAAGAAGCCTCTAAAGCCATTGCCGCCGTAGAAAAACTGTGGAAACAATACAGTACCGGAGAAACGTTTACCTATAGTTTCCTGGACGACACTTTTAACCGGATGTATCAGTCGGACGTCCGCTTCGGCCAGTTGTTCGGAATCTTTTCCCTTATCGCTATTTTTATTTCCTGCCTGGGACTCTTTGGTTTAGTCACTTATATTGCCGAAACAAAAACCAAGGAAATAGGTATCCGCAAAGTACTGGGAGCAAGCGTGGGTAATATCATTAACATGCTGTCGAAAGAGTTCCTGATTCTGGTCTGTATTGCAATGTTGACCGCATTTCCACTGTCTTATTATTGGGCAGGTAAATTATTGCAAGACTACGCCTACCGCATTTCCATCGACTGGTGGATATTTGCACTGGCCGGATTGATCACAATCATATATACAATAATAACCGTAGGCCGGCAGGCATTGAAAGCCGCGACAGCTAACCCGGTGAACGCCATAAAAACCGAATGAGGCAGGGCATCCATATCAATAGAAAATTGTTGATTTGATTCCGCATTACCTGATTACCTTGAACGTCTTGCCGCCGTATTGAACCAGGTAGATTCCTTTGGTATAGCCCGT
The DNA here is from genome assembly GCA_031267385.1 of Dysgonamonadaceae bacterium. Lineage (GTDB taxonomy): Bacteria > Bacteroidota > Bacteroidia > Bacteroidales > Azobacteroidaceae > BNXB01. The sequence goes on from JAIRZF010000315.1 coordinate 4,746, forward strand.
CAGGTCGATCGTTGTTTCGCCGTCCCGGGCAGGATACGTTCCTTTCTGGGAACCGGTAATGTCCACTATGCGGATGATTTGG
>JAIRZF010000326.1 GCA_031267385.1 Dysgonamonadaceae bacterium
TTATTTTGGAGGATGTGGATATGGCCGTACGGTCTGCCGTTTCTGACCGTAATGAAGATGCCGGCTGGTCGTCGGGGCTATGCGGAATATTTACCTATCTTGTAATGAGGCTGGAAAAACATCGGATATTTTGAGCAAACAGTATATATACAACAGGAATAGTTTAAATTTGTTATTGGATTCTCTTGACAGTATATCCATTACAAACGATTTTGACAGGGAACCGTTTATTGACAGGTTAACAGAGCTGTTGCGGATGAACATGTTTTCGCCGAAAGTGAAATCCCTGTTGAACAAATATAATAAATCAGCGGTTCCAACGGTAGCTTAATGGTTTTATTGAAAACGAGAATAATTCCTTAAAAACTTTGTTATAAGCTATTTATTATTTTAGGCAAAAATCATCATCATTTTTTTGAGAATTAGTTTGAATAGAAGAAAGCAAATGTTTATCTTTGCGTCAGTAAATCAAAAAAGACACCTTAAAAGGTGGAGATTCCTATTTAACAGATGGAGAATATTATTTAAAATAGAAATCGGAAAAAATGAAAAAGACGGGTACTACATTAGTCGCATTTTTGAATTTGCTTGGAGTAAAACATACTCAATCGTTTTCCGGGCAATATTTCAACGAGCATCCGCACAAATACAATTTGTTCGGATTATCGAAGATGCTGGCAGACTATGGTATCGAAAATGCAGCCACCCGTATATCCGACAAAGAAAATGATATTACGGAAATCCAGACGCCTTTCATCGCTCATTTCGGAGGAGACTTTGCAATAGTTGACACCGTGGAACCGGATAAGATTTCTTATATCTGGAGAGGCATCAGACATTCATCCCCAACAGCAAAATTTATTGAGGCCTGGAGCGGAGTTGTTCTCCTGGCGGAATCTTCCGGCAAATCCATAGAGCCGGACTACAGGGAGCACAGGAAAGCGGAACAGATAAGTTTATTAAAAAAAACGGCATTCATTTCCGCACTAAGCATGATTGCAGTCATAACATACATCAATCAATCGCTCTATGCGGATGGCGGCATATCAATCCTTTTAGCCATCAATTTGGCGGGAATGTATATCAGTTGGCTGTTACTTCTCAAACAGATGAAAGTACAGAGCCGATACGCCGACAAAATATGTTCGCTGTTTAAGCAAAAGGATTGCAATAACGTGCTGGAATCAGAAGGAGCCAGGCTGTTCGGTATAATTGGATGGAGCGAAATCGGATTCGGGTATTTTTCGGTAAACGTTTTATTGCTCCTGTTTTCTCCCGCCCCGATTACGATAATTGCCCTGATAAATATCTTCACGCTTCCCTTTACATTGTGGAGCGTATGGTATCAACACTCAAAAGCCGGACAGTGGTGCGTTCTTTGCCTGATTGTACTGGCCTTGTTGTGGGCAATGTTTACCGCCAATATACTGTTTGGTTATTTACCGTTGGCAGAATTTTTCCGGTTGAACTCTCCATTCTCAACGTTCAGTTTTCAATTTGCAATAACAGCAAGCTGTTATTGCATTGCGATGCTGGGCATAAACATGCTTGTCCCAAAACTCAATACGGAAGAAACTGTCCAATTGCTCAAACAATCCATAAACAGCATAAAAGCCGACGAAGACGTTTTTACGGCAATATTAAAAAAACAACCTTTTTATGAAACGGGCGATTGCGATTCAGTCATTCGCTTTGGAAATTCAAACAGTAAGTTACAGCTTACGATCCTCAGCAATCCATACTGCAGCCCCTGCGCGGCGATGCACAAAGACATAGAAGCATTATTGACAAAAGTAAACAATGATATCAGTGTTCAATATATACTTTCCTCGTTTAATGAGAATTTGAATTCAACGAACAGATATTTGATAGCAGCCTGTTTGTCGGACAATACAGCTTTCGCCAGGCAAATTTTCAGAGACTGGTTTGAAAAAGGAAAAGCATTAAAGGATGCCTATTTTAAAAAACTGTCTTTGAACATGGATAATCCGGAAATTGAAATCGAGTTCCGAAAACATGAATCATGGAAGGACAAAACCCAAATTCGGGCAACTCCAACCGTGCTTGTAAACGGTTATCAATTGCCGGAAAATTATAAAATCGAAGATTTACGGTACTTTACGGATTTGGATTTATGATCAATCGATTATATATCAGTGATTTATATTTAATAATAACAATTCAAATTTTATGTTTTATGAAAAAAGTTTTAAAAAAAATCAGATTTAGGAATGTGTCCGAAAATTTTTCGGACAGTGAGATGAAACACATCATTGGGGGTGGTTATATTGGCACCGGCTACGGCAGTTCATGTTATTCCAGCTCAGGAAGCTGTCACAGCAGTTGTGCTTTTATTGATACTTTAGGTAACCCTCATTCTGGTACTTGTACAGATGTAGGTTCAAATATTTGTGCCTGTGTTTCTTAACCGGAAAGTCATTTAAGTTTTCCACAAAAACGTATTTGAACAGAATCTTCGCCATAAAACAGGGTCTTTTTTGCGATCCTTTATTTCCCGTTTATCTCGCATAGTCCGTGATCTTCATGAATTGGGAATAAAATCATTTCAAAAAATTCTCCTGTTTTATCCGGCGAACAAAATTTAAAACAATCTTCATTATTGAAAAAAGTAAAATGATAAAACGATATTTAATCATCGCAACTATTTTATTGTTATTTTCGTTTCCCATTAACAGTCAGGTGAATAAGACAACAAATTCGGCTGTAATCGACGTGGAATGCAGTTTGAAAAATCTTTCCCGCTTAAAAGTTTCCAATCTTGGCAAAACAATCCGTTACATTCCGTTGGAAACACCGGATGATGGTTTGATAGGTAAAAGTCCGGTAGTCAAAGTATTAAGAAATTATATTGTAGTCGAATATAAAAACTCTCTCTCTGTACCGGGTACCTGCCTGTTATTCAGCAAAAAAGACGGACGCTTTATCGCTGAAATCGGACACGCCGGGCAAGATCCGGCTGCATATACCGACTGCTTCAGCTGGGCTGACGAAAAGGAGGAATTTTTGTATTTTGAACGTAAGCCCAACCAATTAATAAAATACGACATGAAAGGGAATTTTTGCGGCAAGGTAGAGTTTCCGTCTTCCGGATTGGCGTCGTACTATTTAATAAGAGATTCGGAAATTATCGGATATTTCGACGGATTTAATATCGCAAACCCGTCTTCTGGCCAATATTCACTGGGAATTTTTGGAAAAGATGGAAGTTTGAAAGATACAATTCCTTCTTTTTATCCGTATACATCACCGTTCACGGATGATATATATCAAACCAATCTTATACATGGAAAAATTTTGTATGACGTTTATGGAAGCTGGACATGTGCAGGCGCTTTCATTTTTGAATATACTCTTGCAAGACAGGTAAGACAAGTCAACGCCTTACATGCGGCAAGAATATGGAAAAACAACGGAAACATCCGTTACAAACAGGATTTTATAGATACAATCTATACGGTTTCCGGCAGTAAACTTATTCCGTCTACTGTTTTCAATACAGGAAAATACTATTGGCCCGTACAGGAAAGAAGGAGTGAAAAGAATACCCATGAACGGATTTTTATTGCGGATATTTATGAAAATAACAGTTTTATTTTCTTTCAATGCATCAGGGGGATGTTTGGCAAAGGATCTATTTTGTATAATGGCCTGTACCATAAGAAAACAGGAAAGACAAAACTTGGCAAAAACACGGATGGCATTGAAGATGACCTGACTCATTTCATGCCGTTTAAACCTTTGGGGATGAGTACGTCGGGCGAGTTTGTTTCGCTTGTTGAAGTTTGGGAAGTTATGGATTGGCTGGAAAAGCATCCCGAAATGAAGAACAATAAAAATCTCTCATTTCTTAAAGATTTGGATGAAGAACAGAATCCGATTGTCATACTGATAGAATGATACGACTTACGTAAGTATTTACTTATCCAATATCCTGAATATTTTGATTTTTCTTCATTCATGATTTTCATAAGATTCAAAATGTTTATTTGCCTCTTCCAACAGTGTTTTCGTCATTATAAGATAAATGGAAGTTATAAACACTTGTCATCAGTCGAAGAGCTTAACTCGTTACAAATATTCCCGGGTAAGGAAGCGGTTGCCTTTTCCGGGATGGACGCTGTGATCCTTTTGTATCATAAAGCCAGATCGTCAAGCGGGCGGAAATGGAAAAGGCTGGCGGATAAGGCCCTGGATAATATATTAAACCATGTGGCTCCTTCCACCCCGGTCTGTATGAAAGACGGACTGTGCGGACTGGGATGCGGGTTCATGTATTTGTTGCGCAACGGTTTTGTCGGGGGGGACGAAGATGTTATTTTGGAGGATGTGGATATGGCCGTACGGTCTGCCGTTTCTGACCGTAATGAAGATGCCGGCTGGTCGTCGGGGCTATGCGGAATATTTACCTATCTTGTA
>JAIRZF010000049.1 GCA_031267385.1 Dysgonamonadaceae bacterium
CGTCGCTCTCCAGAGTAATATCAGGCGGCACATCTCCTGCTATCTGAGCGACGTATGAATCCCAATATTGAGCGTTCTTGTAATCATCTGCCGTGCCGCAAGGTACATTGATAGCGCCGCTGAACCCCCCATCGAAAGTGGAAGCGAAAATTGTAGGAGGAGTCTCCGCTTTTACAATTATTTCGGTTAAGCTGCTGCAATAGAAAAAAGCGTAGTCTCCAATCTCTTCTACCGAATTTCCGATCTCGACAGATTCTAAGTTGGTGCAACTAGCAAAAGCGCCGTCTCTAATCGTTTCTACCGAATTTCCGATCTCGACGGATTCTAAGCTGAAACAATAGGAAAAAGCGCCGGTTCCAATCATTTCTACCGAATCGGGGATCACGACGGATTCTAAGTAGACACATCCGGCAAAAGCGCCGTCTCCAATCGTCTCTACCGAATTTCCGATCACGACGGATTTTAAGTTGGTGCAATTGGAAAAAGCCTGGTTTCCAATCGTTTTTACCGAATTTCCGATCTTGACAGATGTTAAGTTCTCGCAATGGTCAAAAGCGTAGGTTCCAATCCCGATTACCGAATTTCCGATCTCGACAGATTCTAAGCCGGGACAAAAGGCAAAAGCGTAGGTTCCAATCTCGATTACCGAACCTGGAATCTTATAATCGCCACTTCTACCGCCAGGATAGGACACTAAAACGGTCTTATCCCTATTAAACAATACGCCGTCGAAAGAACTGTACCTGGGATTGTCTTCTATAACAGCGAAATTTTCTAAGCCGGTACATCCGGCAAAAGCGAATTCTCCAATCGTTTCTACCGAATTTCCGATCTCGATGGATTTTAAGCCGGTACTACCGTTAAAAGCGTATTCTCCAATCGTCTCTACCGAATTGGGGATCTCGATGGATTCTAAGCCAGTACAATTTAGAAAAGCCTGGGGTCCAATCGTTTTTACGGTTTCTGGTATCACGACAGATGTTAAGAAGTGGGTACGATTGGCAAAAGCGCTGAGCCCAATCGCCGTAACAGTATAGGTGTCGTCGTCGTACTCTACACTTTGGGGAATAGTTATCTCTCCGGTGTAGTAATTCGCCAACACCTCTACCGTTCGAGGCTCGATGGAAGAAGTAATGTTGTACTTGAAATCACCAACGAAGAACACCTGGGCGTACGCCCTGCCTGTTACGAGCATTGCCGGGAGGACAATGATTAATAGGATGACTATTTTCTTCATAACTGTATTTGTTTTTCTTTTCATTTTTCATTTTTTCTTTTTCATTTTTCATTTTTTTTAAGGGATGATTGCGCTTTCTATTTCGCTCCAGGGGCCTTTTTCGCCGCGGGTATTTTCCCAGCGGAGGGCGAATCGGACGGTTTTTCCACGCTGGTCATTTTCAAATGAAAGTTTAAAGGGTGAGTTGGTGTCGATGGCGGAATGGATCAGTTCGTCCCAGCGTGTAGGCATCGTATCGCTGATGAGCCAGGCGACTTCGACTCCGTGCTGTCCTTTTGGCTTTCCTTTTTTGTGGCGGCCTCCCCGCATGAAAAAGTAAATGACCAGCCATCCGATAGTTGAAGTATCCAATTCAAAATCGGGGGCTTCCGTGGCAACGGGCGCCGGCGTGTGTCCGGTCTTGTGGATGGGCAGCCGGAGATCTTTCCGTTCGTCGTCGGTCACCGTCGGGTTGTAGGTAACATACCCCTTGATGACGGTACGCAACCTGTTTTCGTACACTTTCCGCGCCTCACTGCGCCTTTCGATGGCGCCGGGTGTATGCGATTCCGGATTATCGGCGATGCGGTACTTGTTCTGATAGTCGGCCTGAAGGGCCAACAGGTCTTTCCACGCGTCGTCCGGTATGCCCATGCCTTTGTAGCGGCTCGAAGCGCCGGTCATAAACACGCCCTGCCAGTCTAAAAAATCAACTTCCCTGTTGGGAATAAAATCTGAATTGTTCATAAATTTGATATAATGAGTTAAATAAGAATTAGTAATCGGGAAAACTACCGTTTTTCGGTCGACCGAAAAGGTTTTTCGATGGACAGCGAAGGTTCTGCGATGGACAGCGAAGGTTCTGCGGTCGACCGAAAAGGTTTTGCGATGGACAGCGAATGTTTTGCGGTAGACCGAAAAGGTTTTGCGATGGACAGCAAATGTTTTGCGGTCGACCGAAAAAGTTTTACTGTCCATCGAAAAAGTTTTACTGTCCATCGAAAAACCTTTTCGGTCCATCGAAAAAGTCTTGCAGTGCATCCTGTTGTTATTTGAAAGATTTTCATTACAATTACGCGTATACGCGTACGCGCGAGGCTGTGTGTGTGTGTGTGTGTGTGTGTGTGTGTGTGTGTGTGTGTTAGCAAATATTTCCTAACTTCCAAATTGGAGATGTTAAAAAACAGTGGACAGAGTGTATTCGTGAAAATGTTTTGCATTAGTTGTTATTAATATGAGGGTTTGCGCGGGCAAAGATAATAATAATTATGAATTATAAGTTATTATTTCAGGAAATTTGTTGAAAAAGGAATGTAGGGGCGAATTATTTGTTTGCATAAATTTATTTGTAACTTTGCGCCTGTTATGAAAAACTTATTTATTTTTATTCCGATGTTGATGTTTTTACACCTCAACTCGCATGCGGATCAATTTCCTCAAAAAATTGTTTCTGCACAAAAGATCAATCCGACAACAATCGAAGTTCTATTCTCTGATGACCGGAGAATGACTTTTGATTTTTATGGGGAAAATATCTTCCGGCTTTTCCAGGATAACTCCGGAGGTATCATTAGAGACCCGGAGGCTAAACCGGAGGCTAAAATACTGGTGGAAAATCCCAGAAGGGCAATTTCAACGCTGATCCTGAGCGACGATCAGGATATTGTTTCTATCCGTACGGGAAAAATCAACATCGTACTGGATAAAAAAACTGCTTTGTTCAAAATAACCGGCCTTGAAACGAAAGCGGTGGTAGCTGAACTGCTCGAACCGGTTATTTTTGAAAAAGACAAAGTCACTTTAATTTTGAAAGAACATCCGGAGGAATATTTTTATGGAGGTGGAGTCCAGAACGGACGGTTCTCTCACAAGGGTAAATCCATCGCTATCGAAAACCAGAACAGCTGGACCGACGGCGGCGTCGCCTCCCCTACTCCATTCTACTGGTCTACCAACGGGTACGGCCTGATGTGGTACACTTTCAAAAAAGGGAAATACGATTTCGGCGCGGAAAATAACGGCGTCGTAAAATTATACCACGAAACTAATTACCTGGATGTTTTTTTTATGACGGGAAATGACGCCGTCGCCCTCCTGGATAATTTCTACCAACTCACCGGAAACCCGGTGCTGCTCCCTAAATTCGGATTCTATCAGGGACATCTGAACGCTTATAACCGGGATTACTGGAAAGAAGACGAAAATGGGATCCTGTTTGAAGACGGGAAACGATACAAAGAAAGTCAGAAAGATACCGACGGCATAAAGGAATCCCTCAACGGAGAAAATAATAATTACCTGTTTTCCGCCCGCGCGGTCATCGATCGCTACAAAAACCGGGATATGCCGTTTGGATGGCTTTTGCCCAACGACGGGTATGGCGCGGGATACGGACAAACCGAAACCCTGGATGGAAATATCCGGAATCTGAAAAACCTGACCGGTTATGCTCACCGGAATGGGGTCGAGATCGGATTGTGGACTCAGTCCGCCCTCCACCCTAAACCGGAAATAAGCGCTTTGCTGCAACGTGATATTGTGAAAGAAGTGCGGGACGCCGGCGTACGTGTTCTGAAAACAGACGTCGCCTGGGTCGGAGCCGGTTATTCTTTCGGATTAAACGGAATCTCGGACGTGGCTGACATGATGACTTATTACGGCAATGACAGCCGTCCGTTCATCATCTCGCTCGACGGCTGGGCGGGAACGCAACGCTATGCCGGAGTGTGGTCGGGCGATCAGACCGGAGGCGTCTGGGAATACATCCGCTTTCATATCCCGACATATATCGGCTCCGGACTGTCCGGACAACCCAATATCGGTTCCGATATGGACGGGATTTTCGGAGGTAAAAATCCGGTAGTCAACACACGGGATTTCCAGTGGAAAACGTTCACCCCGATGGAACTCAACATGGACGGATGGGGCGCTAATGAAAAATATCCGCATGCCCTTGGTGAACCGGTTACCTCTATTAACCGGTGGTATCTGAAACTCAAATCGGAGTTGATGCCCTATACTTACAGCATTGCAAAAGAAGCGGTCGACGGGATGCCGATGATAAGGGCGATGTTTCTCGAATATCCCAATGCCTATACCAAAGGAAAAGCGACACAGTATCAATTCTTATATGGTCCCTGCTTTCTGGTCGCTCCCATATATCAGGCCACACGACCCGGCGATCAGGGAAATGACGTCCGCAACGGGATTTATCTTCCGGAAGGCCGGTGGATCGATTATTTTTCCGGCGACCTGTATGAAGGAAACTGTGTCCTGAACAGTTTTGAATCTCCACTCTGGAAACTTCCGGTATTTGTCAGGAACGGCGCGGTTATCCCCATGACAAACCCCAACAACAACGTATCTGAAATCAATAAGAACACCCGCATATATGAAATTTATCCCTCCGGATACAGTTCATTTACCGAATATGACGACGATGGCATTTCGGAAGAATACCGGTCGGGGAAAGGCGTATATACCCTGATTGAGTCCAATGTAGACCAAAAGAATACCGTCCGGATCACAATACATCCGGCAAAAGGAGAGTTCAGGGGGTTTGTAAAGAATAAATCTACGGAATTCCGGATCAATGTAACGGAAAAACCAGGGAAAATATCGGCCGGAACAGGAAACCGGAAGATCAAATTAACGGAAGTATATTCTTCAAATGAGTTTAACACAAAGGAAAACGTCTTTTTCTATGATCCGGCTCCAAACTTAAACCGGTTTGCAACCAAAGGAAGTGATTTCGAAAAAGAAAAGATCATCAAAAATCCACAAGTACTCGTCAAACTGGCTTCGTCCGACATTACGGCAAGTCAGACAAGTTTATCCATCGAAGGATTCGTATTCCAGCCTTCCGGTAAGCAAAAAAGATCGACGGGAAATCTGATTGCTCCCGCCAATGCACAGGTCAGCGATGAAAATACCGAAGCATACACCTTGAAAGCCGGCTGGGATCAGGTCGATAATGCCGATTATTATGAAATCGACTTCGACGGCATGTGTTATACTACTATCAAAGATACCGGATTTTTGTTCGACGGATTAACTCCGGAAACGGATTACTCATTCAAACTGCGGGCTGTAAATAAAGACGGATACTCATCCTGGACTGAATTCAAGGCGACAACAAAGGTTAACCCATTGGAATTTGCAATCCCGGATATTACCGGGGAAACTACCGCCGAAAATCAGGGAGGCTCCGGCATCGGAAAACTGTTTGACTTCGATGAAAACAGTATGTGGCACACCAAATGGAGCGCCAAAGCAATCCCTTTCGATCTGATCATCGATTTGAAGACCATAAATCAACTGGATAAATTCCACTATTTACCACGCTTGGGAGGCGGCAATGGAATTCTTCTGAAAGGAACCGTTTCCTATAGTCATGATAAAACAAACTGGGTGGAAGCCGGCGCTTTTGAGTGGGCGAAAGATGATCAGGTCAAACCGTTCAAGTTTGAAAACCATCCCGTAACCCGCTACATTAAATTATCGGTCACAGATGGAGTCGGAGGATTCGGTTCCGGCCGGGAACTGTACGTATTCAAAGTCCCCGGTACGGAAAGTTATCTTCCGGGCGACATCAATAATGACCGCTTGATCGATAAAAACGATTTAACTTCCTATATCAACTACACCGGATTGAGAACAGGCGACGCCGATTTTGAGGGATATATCAGTAACGGCGACATCAATAAGAACGGACTGATCGACGCTTACGATATTTCCGTTGTCACAACCCGGCTGGACGGCGGCGTGAATAGAAGACCTGTCCGGAAAGTGAACGGCAGCCTCGAAATAAGCGCTTCAAAACAGGGATACAATAAAGATGAAATCATTGAGATCCGGGTCAAAGGTACAGACCTGCAATCCGTGAATGCACTGAGCTTCGCCTTGCCCTACGATCCTCAAAGTTATGAATTTATAGGAGTGCAAACTCTGAATATGAAAGGAATGGAGAACCTGACCAACGACCGGCTACACTCCAACGGAGTCAAAGCGCTGTACCCGACTTTCGTAAACACCGGCGATCAGGAAGCTCTCAACGGTACGGAAGAACTGTTCATCCTGAAATTCAAAGCGAAACAGAAAATAAAATTCGACCTGAAACTCATCGACGGCATTCTGGTCGATAAAGTTCTTAATATCAATAAATTTTAATCCACATCTAATTAATAATATCATGAAAACCTTTTTTGTTTTATTCATCTGTTCCCTGTTGTCCGTTTCACCCCTGAAAGCATCCGGCGAACAATTCATCCGGATTTCTACCAATGAAACCGATCTGGTGCTGCAAGTGGCGTCAAACGGACGCTTATACCAAACTTACCTGGGAACTAAACTGCATGACGATACAGAATTTCATAAATTGCCGTATGCCCTGAACAGAGTAAGCCCGGGAGCATCTTCCCAAAAAAGAGAAGTCTATCCCTGTTCCGGAACCGAAGATTATTTCGAACCGGCATTTGCAATCCAACACAACGACGGCAATTTAACTTCGATCCTGGAATATGTATCTTCCGAAACAAAAAAGATTGACGGCAATGTTACCGAATTTATCATTTCAATGAAAGACAATGTCTATCCGTTGGAAGTTAAATTACATTATATGACTTTTGCCAAAGAAAATATCATCAAATCATGGAGCGAAATAAGCCATAAAGAGAAGAAACCGGTAACAATCAGCAGGTATGCTTCCTCAATGCTGTACTTCGAATCGCCTCATTACTACCTGACCGAATTCAGTGGCGAATGGGCGCGGGAAGTGAATATGACGACTCAGGAATTATCTTTCGGGAAAAAAGTCATCGATACCAGGCTGGGTTCCCGCGCCGGAATGTTTACATCTCCCTTCTTTGAGATCGGATTGGGAGAAAGTCCACGTGAAAATTCCGGAGAAGTACTGATGGGAACAATCAGCTGGGTGGGAAATTTTCAATTCACCTTCGAAGTAGATAACGTCCGGAATCTCCGGGTTATTTCGGGAATAAATCCCTATGCATCGAACTACGAACTGAAGCCGGGAGAAGTATTCACAACACCCGAATTCATCTTCACATTCAGTGACAACGGTACCGGAAAAGCCAGCCGGGATTTTCATTCCTGGGCGCGTAATTATCAGCTGAATGACGGCAAAGGCGACCGGATGACCCTGCTCAACAATTGGGAAGCGACGTATTTCTCTTTCGATGAAGATAA
>JAIRZF010000078.1 GCA_031267385.1 Dysgonamonadaceae bacterium
GTTAATCTAAGTTCAGTTGCTACGGCATCAAATTGTTTTTGTTGTACATTTCGATTCCCTGTCATATTCCCTTTGGCTTTACCCATTTTTTGAGTAAACTTACCTCCTTTCATTCCTACAGCAGGAGGATATCCTATTGTCAGTCCATTAAACGGAGTAACACCTGTAATCCGTCCTGAAGCATTTACACTCCAATTAGTAATTCCATCATTGTATGTGAGATATTTCCCCGAACCATTGAGAAAACGGTCGATAGACTCCATAACTCTGCCAATACCAGTTCTTGGCCGGTAAACAAAAGCACCGTCATATCCCAAGCCATCGAAAGAAACAGGTGTGAAATCCGCATCGAAAGAGCGACCAACAATAACTACCTCTCCATTTTCAATCGTTCCATAACTGGTATAAAACTTGTTTGTCTCGTCATTGTAGGTGAGGTTTCTTGTAAATTCCGCATCCGTTGCATGCTGCCAGCCGGAAAAATCAAATTGCCTGACACTGCTTCCCATAGCATTAAAAAATAATCGTATTTGCGCCGGATCATTGGTACTCCAATAGTCCAGACCATCCGGGTCAATTCGATTCACCGGATTATTCCCGCAATAGGCATACGAACTCACCCCCGGATATTTCTCCGCCAACGGGTCAGGCGTCAGAAACCGTCCGGTTACCGGGTCATACTGCCGCGCCAATTGATCATACAACATCAAACCATGTTGCATGTCCAACTCTTTGCCGGTGTATTTGTAGGGCTGAGCGCCCTGATTGTCGCTCATACCCATCGGCAAGCCGAACGGGTAATAATGATTGTTCTGCACAATATTGCCGCTTCTGTTTACTGTCATCACATTACTGCCCAAATGGTTCTTGAGGTAAAAATAAAAAATTCCCCCCTCATAATAACCGTTTTCCGTCAAAATTCTTTTCAAGGAGTTGTTTTCGTAGATGAAATTACCGGCATAATCGGTTGTTTTCGTATTGTTCAGGGCGGAAGTATTTACTGCCGAACCGATCACCGGCGTGCTGGAATACGAACTTGCCCATTTGTGAACGACTTTCAGCTTTTGTCCGCCGGCTGAGTAGAGATATTCGTTCCGGGCTTCAGCCACCGGATTTTTTATATCTATTTTCAGAGGCAGGTTCAAAATATTGTACGCGATTTCCGAAATCCCTTTGTTCAGGTCTTTCGTCATGGAACCGTTAGCATTGTAGACGTACTCACTGGTACCCGATGAGTAATTTTTGAAATCGTAGGACGTACTCAAAAATACGGATTCCCCCGTGTCGTTGACGTATTTCAACTGGTTGCTCCCGCCGTAATTGAGCGTCAAATTGTCAATAAGGTTATACCCCCCTGCCGATGTTTGCTGTCCATAGCGGGAAAGGCTCGTGATATTCCCGTTTTTATCATATACATACGAAGTTGAGTACCATATAGTTGGCGACTGCTGATTGCTGTAATTCGCTGTTTTCAACCGTGAAAGCCCGTCGTAGCCGAACGTATATAGATTCGGGAAGGCGCTTCCATGCTGCCATATCATACGTTCCACATTACCGTTGTACTTGTAAGTCAACGCTTCCGTGTAGTTGGAACTGCCTATTGTGCGTATCAGGGAACGGATGTCGTAAGCGTAAGTCGATTTGAAACCGGCCAAATCATAAGGCGTTGTCGTCTTGAGTCTGCCCAGTTCGTCATAAGTATTATGGCTCAGCAGGTATTCCGGATGTCCGCTCAACCGGTAGTAGGTATCCGTCAGCCGTCCGGCGTGGTCGTATTCGTAACGGTAGTTTTCGGTCATGTCCGTTCCCGGTCCGGTATGAATATGTTCTTTCTTTTCCACCTGTCCAGTAAATGAATACGCATAAAATTCCTTATCAAGGCCTCCCAGATGGTTGATTGATTTTTTCTGGACAAGGCCTCCCCTTTCATCGTAATACAGGGTTGTAACGATTTCGCCGGAGCCGCCCCCTATCTTGACTCTTGTCCCGACTAACAGGCCTTTGGCCGAACAGGCAGCACAGGAGGCATTGATATACCTTGCCCCATAGCCCGGCTTGGTTTCATAATTCAGGCTATTATTGAAACTGGACTCCTGATCCAATAAATGTTGATAATTGTCGTAATGATTAACCGTCAGTACTTTATCCGGAGATACTACAGGCGGTACGTTCCACGAATAGCCATAGTTTCCCCCGGTAGGATATTCTACGACAAGCGTGTTCCGGAACGCTTCGGCCAACTGGCTTTGTGTCCTCGAATCGGTATAAGTACCGGACAGGATTATCCGTCCCAAAGCATCATACTTGTTGAATATCCACTCGTTTCTTGTCCGTTGTTCGCCATCCTGCAAAAAGATCAGCCGGTCGGCTTTGTCGTAAACGTAATAAACAGGAGCGCAGCCGGGTAATTGCTTCCATATACAGCGCTTACGCGCATCGTATTTATACACGTAAGCATAGTTTTTGATTACGGTACTGTTTTCATTGTAGCTGCCATTGCCTGTCCCGTCAGCCGCTAAAGGCGAAAGCATATAGCGCAGAAGTCCGAAGTCGTCGTAAACAAAATAGGTGTCGTGTTTCGTGCTTCCGTCCATTTGCCGTTGCAGAACGACCCTGTCTAATTTGTCTTTAAATTCATACGAAATATTTCCTTCTTCGTCCGTCGTTTCCGTCACGTACAATTGACTGTTGCCGTAATTGTTGTTCCTGACGAGATTATCCCCCGAAATATAATAATAAGCGCAGGGATAACCGCTTAAATTGGTCAGGTAATTGATTTTTACAGCCTTGCCGTTGTTGTGCCAGTTTGCACCCGGACCGTATTGTTGCTCTATCCGGTTTAGGGGCGAAGGTTCATACACCGGATAGGAATAGGGGTTTGCGTCTGCGACAACATTGTAAGTCGTATTGTTATAGGTAGCCGAAGCTTTTGCCTGAAAATCCGATAACCCAACAAATGTGCCGTTGTTGTTTGCCGCCCGAACGGGTAGCCACGATTTGCTTTCCCGGCCAAAAGCGTCGTATTCCAGGTAAGCAACCAAATCGGCTTTCGAAGGAGTAATTCCTTTTTGCACGGTTTCGACAGGACGCCCCAAGCCATCGAAATATTGAACAGTGACCCTGGCATTGGCGCCTCGCGCCAGAGTAAGAGCAGTCGGAGAAATATCTACTTTATCCGTTGCATCCAAAGGAGTAACGGTGATGATATAATTTTGGTTGGCCGGAAGATTCAACGACTGGTCTACATAAGGGGAGCAGTAAGCATCGCCGGTTTTCAGCGTCATGCTTTTTCCGGCAACGGCCTTAAACGAAAAGCCTGGTTTCAGCACAATCGCCGCGCAGGCATTGATGGAACCTCCCGCTGTATTGGCTGTATTGAGAACAAGCGTATCCTGTGCCGATAAGCGCAACTGTCCGGTTATTGATAACAGAATGAAGATTTGAGCGTTTATTAAAAGATTTTGCTTCATACGTTTATATTTTTATTCTTTTTATCTTTTCAAAATCACCTGGTTGATCAGGTAGTCGTCCAGCCAAATGTCCAGGATATAATCGTTAACAGGGAGTGTATAAACATCCAGTAACGAATGGCATATTTCTCCTGCCTGAACAAGCCCCCGGTTCTCTTCCTTGACTATCAAACCCATTGTAGTACGCAACTGAATGCGGACGGTAGCCGGGCGGGGAAGGTAGAGTTCCACTTCCAGGAACGATTTCGCCGGATTGGGGAATATATTGTAACTTAATCCTTTCCAGGTACCGGATTCGTTTTCTTCTCCGTTTTCCGCTTCTTCCAGTTGTGCTAAATTTTCTTCATCTTCATCTAAGTAATAATGTTCCTGCGGCGGATAGAAAAAGGCGGTTTCAAAGCGACCGGTTTCCGTAGAATCACGGGAAACGATGTTTCGTATCGTTTCGAAAATCGGATAGCGGTAGCCTTTCGAATACCAGCGACAGGTTTCCAGGCGGGTATTGACGGTAACGCTGTCGCCGGCTTCCGTTAGTAAAAGTTCCGAAAAAGTCTGGAGGGCGCTGGTACGCATCACCTGTTTTAGGGTATCGCACGAAGGCAGGAGCATCATTCCGAAGGCGTCGGCTTCTATTTTTACGGCGCCTTCCATTTCAAAGGGGACGCTGCCGGAATACACGCCCTGACTGCCGTATGTAGCGATATGGCTCTCCCCGTATTTCATTGGAAAAACGCCCGACAACAAAGGCGGATTGTATTGCAGGAGGGTTGCCGCATTTTCGTGTCCCAGCGTCCAAAGGCAACTGTCGGTAAAGCGGTAATAATACATCGTGTAATGTTCGGTACCTGTAAACAGGTAATCGTCTGAGAGTTCAGAAACCGGAATCGTATCCATGCCCATAATGTAAATGGAATCCCCGATTAAATACGGCTCCGAATAGGTGAGCGTATATTCGTCGTTGACGGATTGCAGTTGCCCGAAATTCCAGATAACGTTTTCGCCCGAACGACCTGGATCTTTGTACTGTACCTGCTGCTTGACAATTTCATCGCCTCCGCGCGGCAGGTTCAATTCGCTCCGCAAAATGTGCTGTGCCGGAAGCATTCCCGGAACAGCCGTCAGCAACAAAACAAACTTATAAAAATATTTCCTCATAATTTTTTGTGAATTGTTATATTAAAATAATTTTCAAAAATAATACTAAAAAATATGATTCGCAACTATTTGTTTATGTTGTAAAATATAAATATTAATCAATGCAATAACTTGAATAAAATTAATTCAACAATTTTTTACCGGACTGCTATCGTTCCGTTTTCCTGTTGGTAAATGCGCGT
>JAIRZF010000300.1 GCA_031267385.1 Dysgonamonadaceae bacterium
TGCCAAACAGACTGAAGAAGATATGCTCAAAAAGAAACTTATCGCGGCTCAACGAGCTCTTGACAGAATACAAAAGAAACTCTATAATGCGGCTTGAGATGGAAGTTATATAGAAGATATAAATTATGTTTTGCGTTATATACACATGACCCGTTTTTTCGTATATTGATTTAATGTAAAATGTACACTTTGACATAAACTTTCTTGCCGGAATAATTTTAATATCTCATAAAAAAGTAGTACCTTAGTGCGCTTTTTTGAGGCATTATTTCTTAATGAAAATCTAACAAATTACAAAATAAATGACTGAGAATCAAGATCGAATTATCAAAATTGACATTGAGGAACAGATGAAATCCGCCTACATCGATTATTCGATGTCGGTGATTGTTTCACGTGCTTTGCCTGATGTCAGAGATGGTTTTAAACCGGTGCACCGCAGGGTGTTATTCGGTATGAATGAGTTGGGTAATACTTCTGATAAGCCCTATAAAAAGTCAGCGAGAATAGTGGGAGAGGTGCTTGGTAAGTACCACCCGCATGGCGACAGTTCAGTTTATTATGCAATGGTGCGGATGGCCCAACCCTGGTCGTTACGTTATCCGTTGGTCGACGGACAAGGAAATTTCGGTTCGGTCGATGGTGATTCTCCTGCAGCTATGCGTTATACGGAAGCCAGATTGAGCAAACTGGCTGAAGAAATGTTGAGGGACATCGAAAAAGACACTGTCGATTTCCAGTTTAACTTCGATGATACATTGAAGGAACCGACTATTCTGCCCACCCGTATTCCTAATCTTTTGATGAATGGAGCATCCGGTATTGCCGTGGGTATGGCGACCAACATGCCCCCGCACAATCTGACGGAATGTATCAATGCTATAATTGCATATATTGACGCCCACGGCGATATTGAAGTCGAAGGTCTGATGGCATACATCAAAGCGCCGGATTTTCCGACCGGAGGGATTATATATGGTTACGGAGGTGTAAAAGAAGCGTTTGAAACCGGTCGTGGACGGGTTATTATCCGCGGGAAGGCAGAGATTGAAAATGAAACCGGCAGAGAAAAAATCATTATCACTGAAATTCCCTACCTTGTAAATAAGGCGGAATTGATTAAACATATTGCAGATCTTGTCGGTGAAAAGAAAATCGAAGGAATTTCAAATGTCAATGACGAATCAGACCGTCAGGGGATGCGTATTGTGGTAGATATAAAACGGGATGCAAATTCCAGCGTTGTACTGAATAAACTATATAAACTGACGGCATTACAATCGTCATTCAGTGTAAATAATATTGCATTGATTAACGGCCGTCCCAGAACATTGAATCTGAAAGATATGGTGAAATGTTTTGTAGAACACCGTCATGATGTCGTAATCCGCAGAACTAAATTCGATCTGAAAAAAGCGGAAGAACGGGCTCATATTCTTGAAGGATTGATCATTGCATCAGACAATATTGATGAAGTGATCGCAATTATCCGTTCATCTCAAAGTCCGGTAGAAGCGATTGAGCGTTTGATCGAACGGTTTAAACTTTCTGAAATACAGGCTCGTGCAATTGTCGAAATGCGTTTGCGTCAATTAACCGGACTGGAACAGGATAAACTGCGTGGAGAATATGACGAAATTAAGAAATTGATCGCATATTTGAACGAGATATTGAATAATGAAGACCTCTGCATGCAGGTAATTAAAGATGAAATGGTGGAAGTCCGTGATAAATACGGAGATAAGCGTAAATCCGAGATTCTTTATGCAACAGAAGACTTCAATCCGGAAGATTTCTATTCTGATGATGAAATGATTATCACTATTTCTCACATGGGATACATTAAACGTACTCCATTGGCTGAATTCCGTGCACAGGGCAGGGGAGGAGTCGGTGCAAAAGGTTCTGAAACCCGTGATGAGGATTTTGTGGAATACATCTATCCGGCCAATATGCATGCAACAATGATGTTCTTTACACAAAAAGGGAAATGTTATTGGCTTAAAGTTTATCAGATACCGGAAGGTACTCGTACTTCAAAGGGACGGGCTATCCAAAATCTGCTGAATATCGATTCCGATGATAAAGTGAATGCGTTTGTACGTGTTAAACATCTGAATGATAAAGAGTTTGTAGAATCTCATTACCTGTTATTCTGTACAAAAAAAGGAGTAATCAAAAAAACATTACTGGAAGCATATTCCCGCCCACGTCAAAATGGAGTAAATGCGATCACTTTGCATGAAAATGATGAAGTAATCCAGGTACGGATGACCAATGGAGATAATGAGATTGTAATCGCAAACCGGCAGGGTAGGGCGCTCCGTTTCCATGAAAAAACAGTCCGTTGCATGGGACGTACGGCAGCAGGAGTGCGTGGTATCACATTAGGCAGAGAAAATGACGAAGTTGTAGGAATGGTTTGCATCAAAGACCTGGAAAATGAATCCATCCTGGTCGTTTCGGAACAAGGTTATGGAAAACGCTCTAAAATAGATGATTATCGCATCACCAATCGTGGAGGTAAAGGTGTTAAAACCTTGAATATTACTGAGAAGACAGGATTATTGGTTGGTATTAAGAGTGTTACGGATGAGAATGACCTGATGATCATTAATAAATCGGGGGTTGCAATTCGTCTGAAAGCAGCAAATATCAACGTGATCGGACGTGCCACTCAGGGTGTTCGGTTGATTAATCTGGAAAAACGGAACGATGAAATTGCGTCCGTTTGTAAAGTTGACTCAGAGACAGAAGAAGATATCATTGATGATAATTCAGAAAATACTGGAGAAATAACTCCAATTTCCGAATAATTTATTATTTTTACCGCAAAAATAACTATTTAAATTTATGATGATGAAAAAAATGGTATTCACAGTTGCGCTGTGCTTTGTTGTAGGAATGACTTTTGCTCAAAAGAAAGCCATAAGTGCATCTAAAAATGAAATTAAAAATGATAAGCCCAACATCGAAGAAGCCAGGAAATCGATTCAGGGGGCTATGGAAGATCCGGAAACAAAAGACAATGCTGAAACTTATTATGTTGCAGGATTAATTGAAAACAAACAATTTGACATTGAAAAGATCAAAGAAGCTTTGGGTCAAAAACCGGATGAAGCTGTAATGTACAAGAGTTTAGGAGCTATTTTGCCTTATTTCATTAAAGCGGATCAGTTGGATCAGTTGCCGGATGCAAAAGGTAAAGTCAAACCTAAGTTCAGAAAAGACATGAAATCTTATATCATGGCTAATCATCCGTATTATCGTAATGGAGGTGTGTTTTATAATGATCAAAAAGATTATGAACAAGCTTATAATTTCTTTATGACCTACCTCGAAATCCCAAAACTTACTATGTTTGAGGGAGATAAGGATATGGCTCTGATTGTTGCAGATTCATCATACCTTGAAATCAAGTATTATGCCGCAATTATCGCATCCCAAATTGGAGACGAAGGCCGTCCCAAAGCCATTGCCCTGTACGAAAGTCTTAAAAGTGATGATTACAAGCCCAATGAAGTGTATCAATATCTTTGTTATGAATATGAACAATCTAAAGATACGGTCAATTTGGTAAAAACTCTTAAAGAAGGGGTTAGTAAATTTCCGGATGAACCATATTACCTGCTTAATCTGATCAACCAGTATATCTATACTAATCAGAATGATGAAGCGGTCAGGTATTTGAACGAAGCTATCGGAAGAAGACCCAATGACGCTCAATTATTTGATGTTTTAGGTCGTATTTATGAAAATAAAGGTGAGACGGAAGAAGCTATTGTACATTTCCAAAAAGCTTTAGCCCTGAATCCTGATTATGTAGAATCTTTAGGAAATATGGGACGTATCTATTATAATCGTGGTGTTGAAGCCCAGGCAGCTGCCAGTGATATTGCCGACAATAAATTATATAATGAAGCTCTTGTTAAAGTTAAAGAATTGTTCAAAGGAGCTTTGCCGTATTTCGAAAAAGCCCACGAATTAAAACCGGATGACACTGAATCCATGAATGCTTTGAGGAGTATTTATTATGTTTTAGGTATGGGTGAACAGTTAGAAAAAATTGAAAAAGAACTGAACAATAAATAAATTTACTACTCGTAAAAATGCTTGATTAAAAATCCCGCCGAAACTTGGCGGGATTTTTTCGTTATCTTGGCCCTAATACGTCGACGGTCAGGATAAAAAAAATCACTTTTTTGCGAATAATTAAAAGAAAGTCATTATATTTGCATTTGAAAATAAATGTTATGATTGTAAAGTTTAAAGAAGTATATTTGCAGGAACTGTACAACACTGGAAAAACAAGCGACAAAAAATACAGGTTTCAACCAGAAATAACACGAAAATATCAGTATTGTATAAAATTAATGCTCCGAGTACCGGATACAATTGCACTTGCAAAGTATAACGGTTTAAATTTTGAAAATTTGAAAGGAGACAAAGTGGGTATTTCTTCTATCAGGATAAATAAACAATACCGTATCGAATTTACGGTAACAGACGATAACGCTGAATCTGTTGCAACCGTGTGTAGCATTTTGGAATTGTCAAACCACTATAAATAAAATAAATATGATTACATTAAAAGGGGTTGACCCCTGCATGATAGCAAATAATCTTGAACCATCCGAGCCAATACATCCGGGGGAAATCCTTAAGGAAGAAATTGAATTCCGTGGTATATCCCAAAAGAAACTTGCCGAACGGATGGGTATGTCATATACGGTATTGAATGAAGTCCTTAATGGCAAACGCGCCGTAACAACCGAATATGCTTTGTTGTTTGAGGCTGCTTTGGGAATTGATGCCGAACCGCTTGTCGGCATGCAAACTGATTACAACATACAAATGATCAGGCAAAATAAGTCTTGGAATAACCGTTTGGCCGAAATCCGGAAAATGGCTTCAATGCTTTAGCAGGTGGGTTTTATGTGTGTATCTGGTAATTTTTGTTTTTTATTCCGCCATATCTATTAAACATAATAGTAATTATATTCAAACAGGGTTGATGAAAATTTGCCACAGGAAATCTGTGTAATCTGTGTAAAATCTACTACCTTTGGAAAAAAATGTGAAATATGGCAAAGACGAAAACTGTTTATGTTTGTACCAACTGTGGCAATGATTCCCCAAAATGGCTCGGAAAATGTCCGGTTTGTGACGAATGGAATACCTATGTTGAACAGACTATCGCTCCGAAATCAAATGCCGGAACATCATCACAACATTCTCATGAAACTCCGGCCTCCAAACCATTATTGTTGAGCGAAATAAATACCGGAGATGAAATCCGGATGAATCTTCCGGATGAAGAATTTAACCGTGTTTTAGGTGGCGGATTAGTTCCCGGATCCTTGGTTTTGATTGGTGGAGAGCCGGGAATCGGCAAATCTACGCTGGTTTTGCAGACAGTACTCCGGCTCGCCGACTATAAGATATTGTATGTCTCAGGTGAAGAAAGCGCTAAACAATTAAAATTGAGGGCCGAACGCATCGGATATGATAATTCTCAATGTTTTATTGTATGCGAAACCTCTCTGGATCAAATATTTACACATATAAAAAATGTAAACCCGGATTTAGTCATAATTGACTCTATACAAACGGTTTTCATCGAGAATATAGAATCTTCTCCCGGAAGTATCACTCAGGTTCGGGAATGTGCCGCTTCTATCCTCAAATTTGCCAAAGAAACAGGAACTCCTGTCCTACTCATCGGACATATAAATAAAGAAGGCAGTATTGCAGGGCCTAAAGTATTGGAACACATAGTAGATACAGTTCTCCAATTTGATGGAGACCAGCATTATATGTACAGAATTCTCCGGAATATCAAAAATCGATTTGGAAGTACTTCTGAGTTAGGTATTTATGAGATGAAGCAGAACGGTTTGAGAGAAGTTAGTAATCCTTCGGAATTATTGTTAACTCAAAACCATGAAGGATTGAGCGGAGTTGCCATAGCCGCAGCTGTTGAAGGGATACGGCCATTTCTAATTGAGACACAGTCACTTGTAAGTACGGCTGCATACGGTACGCCACAACGGAGCGCTACCGGATTTGATATCCGGAGAATGAACATGCTACTGGCTGTTTTAGAGAAACGCGCAGGTTTCAAGCTTATACAAAAAGATGTATTCCTGAATATTGCCGGCGGTTTGAAAGTAAATGATCCGGCCATCGACTTGTCTGTAATCAGTGCAACGTTGTCTTCAAGTTTGGATCTTGCTATTGAACGGGAAATCTGTATGGCCGGAGAAGTCGGTCTTTCAGGAGAAATACGTCCTGTTAATCGAATTGAGCAACGTATCCTGGAGGCCGAAAAACTTGGTTTTCATACCATTGTTATACCACATAATAATTTAAAAGGATTCGATCATAAAAAAACTCAAATAAGGATTGTTTCTGTAAAAAAAGTAGAAGAAGCATTCCGGGAATTTTTCGGGTAAAATCGCGATATTTCATTTTTCATTTCATTTTTTTTCCGTTATGTGAAAAATAATATTTAACTTTATATGTTACAAGTACATGTATAAATATAAATAAAGTCAGTCATGAAAACAAATGTCTTTTCTATGTTGATGTTGATATTCGCTATTATGCTTTGGGGATGTGATAATGCCCAGGATCTTAATGACGATTCTTCAAAAAATTATCCGGTTGTTTTAAGAACGAATGATTTGATCGCGCCTAATGGATGTAATGACTACAGAATGGAAGCAGACACGCTTTATGTTGTCAATTCACAGGAAGAATTACTCGCTTTAACTTCCTGTACGGACAACATTTCTGATATAAATTGGAAAAATCAAACTTTGCTTGTTACATGGGACAGACGTTGTAACGTTGATAGTAAGACGCTTGAAAAGAAATTTGAGGAAATTGCCGAAAATGTTTTTTGTTTTCAGATAACAGTTATACCAAGTTCGACTGCCAATGCTTCACCTCTGATTTTATATACAATTGTGCCTAAGCTTCCTAAAAATGCAATAATCGGATTCAATATTATTTTGCAAAACGAAGAGAACAGCGTTGCCGGTGGTTTAAAAGGCGTTTCCTGGAAACTGGATGGCTTTGTTGACGTCGCAACAGCCAAATTGACCGAAGCGGAGCCTAAAAACTGTAAAGAATGTTATACCTTGTATTTCAACACTGATTCTACATTTACAGGAATGTCTTCCGTCAACGAAATATATGGAGAATTTATAGTTAATGTTTCAACGTCGGCAATCCGGATAGTAAATTTAGGAGGAACCAAGATTGGCGAGACACCCGACGGAAATAAATATATGGATTGCTTAGAAGCCGTACATTCTTTTTCATTGACGGAAACAGAGTTGAAACTGTATTGTAATGATGGAAAGGAGTATTTGCTCTATAAAAAGAAAACGAAGTAGAAAAAATTGCCCATCAACATTATCCGTCAATATCAAGCGCTCCGATAATTTCTTGTACGGAATTAAAGCCATGCCGGTCAAGATAATCATTAATTCCATCCGCTACTTTGACTGAAATAGCCGGATCAAGGAAATTATATGTTCCTATTTGAATGGCTGTTGAACCGGCTAGAATGAATTCTATTGCATCTTTAGCATTGGATATTCCTCCCATACCAATAATAGGAATTTTAACGGATTTATAGGTTTGGTATACCATCCTGAGCGCTATTGGCTTGATACAAGGGCCTGATAATCCACCGGTTACTGTAGACAATACAGGACGGCGTTTTTCGACATCAATGGCCATTCCAACAATTGTATTGATAAGCGAAACGGCATCAGCTCCTTCGGCTTCGACAGTCCGGGCAATTTCCGTAATATCTGTCACATTTGGAGACAGTTTGACTGTCAGTGTCTTACGATATACATTTCTAATCGCTTTTACTACTTGTGACGCACTTTGACAATTGGTTCCAAAAGCCATTCCTCCTTGTTTTACATTTGGACAGGAAATATTCAATTCGATTGCCGGAATATCTTCCAGTTCATTGATTTTTTCGGCACATGAAATATATTCCTCTATTGTAGAACCACTTACATTGACCATCATATTTGTATCATATTTCCTTATTTCAGGATAGATATGTGAAATGAAATAGTCTACCCCTTTATTTTGTAATCCTACGGCATTTAACATTCCTGAAGGAGTTTCAGCCATTCTGGGATAAAAATTACCTTCACGGTGTGTTGCAGTCGTTCCTTTCATAAAAATACCGCCTATACGCGATAAATCCATAAAATCAAGAAATTCAGTACCATATCCAAATGTGCCGGAGGCTGTCATTACCGGATTTTTAAACGATAAATTACCTATATTTACTTTCAGATTTGCCATTTCAGTTTTTCTATATTAATAACAGGGCCTTCTGTACATACGCATATATGTCCCTCCGTAGTATTCTCAACACAACACAAACAGGCACCTATACCGCATGCCATAAGGTTTTCGAGAGAAACTTCACACGGAATACCTGCTTGTTTGGCATATGCCGCTACAGCATGCATCATTGGATTTGGGCCACAGGTATAAATAAAATCATAACGATTCTCTCTCAAAGTAGAATGATGAGTCACAAATCCTTTTTCTCCCGATTTTCCATCTTCTGTTGTGATGAAAACATGTCCGTATTTCTCGAATTCTTCCGGAAGAAGCAGATCTTTTTCGGAACGGGCTCCGAGTAGAAAAGTGGGTAAATATCCACGGGATTTCAACAATGAACCTAGATAAAGCATGGGAGCAACTCCAACTCCGCCACCGATTAATAATGGTTTATCGTGTTTCGTTTCAGGAAGAGAAAAACTGTTTCCCAAAGGGTACAGGAGATTGACCGTTTGTTGTGGTTTCAGTTCCGAGAGTTTTTTTGTCCCGTCTCCAACCAATTGGATCAATAGCCACAATTCGTTTTTATTCCTGTCCACATAATTAATGGAAATAGGACGACGAAGAAAAGTTGTTGGCGAACCGTCTACCCGGATTTGCACAAACTGGCCGGGTAACATTTCCGGGATTGTTGTGTCAAGAGATAATTTCAAAAGGCAATAGTTGGGATGTAATCGGACATTTTCGGTTACTTTCCAATCCGATGCGTATTTTTTCATGTGTACACAGTTTAATGCGCTGCAAAGTTACAAATAATTTATCTATTTTCCCGGATGAAGTTTTCAAATGTGTTGTCCGAGTAGTAAATAATTATTTTATCAATTGTTTTATCGATTGTTCTTGAAGTGTTTTTTGGCAGTATATTTTCCTCTATTTCAGGGTTATTAATTGGTTTTTCAGGTGTTTTTAACTCGATTTCCTTGCGATATTCGATTTTCTCCGGGTAATTATGCGGTTTTACGGGAATCTCGTCGAATAAAGGTAATGTGGGTTGAATGATTACTTTATCACCTTTATACATTGGACCGTTTCCGAACATTAGCCATTCGGTATTGATATGGGATAATCCCTCAAGAATTTTCGTGACAACATCCAGACTTGGATTATTCCGTCCATTTAAAATATGGTTCATTGTCCCACGACTGATTCCAATACGATCGGCAAACAATGATGGATTACTGTCTTCTTTTTCGATGATTTTTTTTATTCGCTCAACCATAAGTTACTTTAAGATTAAATTTTTTGAAATCGCATGTTAATGATAAGCTGCGTTTCTGAATACTACATTTCTAAAAAATAGAATTTGAATTTACAAATACAAATACAAATGTAATTATTTATAATTACATTTCCAAATCAAATGTGTGATAGATTTGTATATTTACAAATGTTGTGATATTTACAAATGGAAACAAGTGTCGTTTACCGCATCAAAATTACGTTAAATTGATGATTTAGATTATTGATGTAAAATACTGAATTTCATTTGTTTATATATGTAATAATCGCGTTAAATCACGCATTTATCCCCTATTGTCACATTGTTATCTTTAAATTTAATCTAAAGCTATAGATTACGTTCGTATTCATATGGGTTATAGGTATTTAATTTAAAATATAAGTTCTATGACATGATGCATAATTAGAGAATGTTAATTTTGTATTTCAGATGCATTATTAACTCATTAAATCGCTACGGATACAAATGTATCACTACAAACGTATTGTTATATCTGTGAATGTTACATCCCTATCCTAATATCAATTTCCTTATATTTGGATTTGTAATTCGTTGCATATACATTTGTTCCGGTCGATACAAATACACATTTCGTACCTCCTCCGGCACAAAAAAATATTTTCATTCTTACTGCTGATCTATAAAAGAAAGATGTGTAAAAAGTAATTAAAATGCTGTAAGCGATTTTCTTTTGACGGGTTGAGGTTGAGTTACGGACGGGATAATATTGTTCAAAAAGGAAAGAAAAACTATTATAAAATTGAACTTTAGAGCGAAAAACGGGATTCGAACCCGCGACCCCAACCTTGGGAAGGTTGTGCTCTACCAACTGAGCTATTTTCGCATTATTTGATGATGGAAATAAGCAAAAAGCAACCAACACTGATTGCTTTTCTCTATTTTGGAGCGAAAGACGGGACTCGAACCCGCGACCCTAACCTTGGCAAGGTTATGCTCTACCAACTGAGCTACTTTCGCAATATTTCCCGATCGTTTACGGGTGCAAAAATAGAAAAATATTGTTAATCTGCAAAATTTTTAGGGATAATCTAATTGAAAATTTCGTCAATACCCTTAATGACCCCTTCTTTTTCGGAATAAGATGCACAAGGATCTTTTCCTGTGACTTCAAAAATCTCAGTTTGAGAATAACCCAGATTGGGATCTTCAAAGACTTTTTTCAGGAAAAGGGCAAAGATCGGCAGTGCAGTAGCTGCTGCCTGTCCTTCGTCCATACGATCAAAATGGATATCCCGGTCTTCACCTCCAACCCATGCGCCTCCAACCAATGACGGGGTAAAGCCCATAAACCATCCATCGGAGTGGTTTTGTGAAGTACCTGTCTTTGCCCCCATTGGCGCGGTCAGTCCGTATCTATAGCGTAGCCTGATGGCTGTACCACCATCGACGACCGCCCTCATCATATCCAACATCTTGAAAGCGGCATCTTCACTGATTACGTCTGTTATTTTGGGAGTAAAAGTAGCCAGGACATTACCATAGTTATCTTCTATTCTTGTCACATAAACAGGTTCTGCACGGATTCCCCGGTTGGCGAAAGCCGAATAACCTGTGACCATTTCTCCAATTGAAGCGTCACATGATCCGAGGCAAAGAGAAATAACAGGGTCGATCTGTCCCATGAGTCCGTATGAATGTAACAGTTTAGCAAATCCGTAAGGCGATAATTGTTGCATCAGGTATGCAGAGACCCAGTTATCCGAATTCTGCAACCCCCATTTCAGGGTAACCATCTCTCCTATTCTCTTTTTATTTGAATTTCGCGGGTTATATGGCGTACCATCCTCTGTGACAAGATGTTGCTCTACGTGCAGCATTTCATCACAAGGAGTAAATCCTTCTTCCATAGCCAATGAATAAAGGAATGGTTTGATCGTAGAACCTACCTGGCGACGTCCCATATTGATCATATCATATTGAAAATGTTGATAATCCGTACCTCCTACATAAGCCTTTACAGCTCCGTTTCGCGGATCCATAACCATAAATCCGGCCCGGAGGAAAAACTTCATATACCTGATGGAATCCATTGGAGTCATGGTTGTGTCTTTTAAACCTTTCCATGAGAAAACAGTCATATCTATCGGTGTATCAAAGACTTTCCGGATATCTTTCTCATTCATATCCGCTTTTTTCAATACCCGGTAACGTTCAGATTGTCTCATCGCCCGTTCCATGATTGTATTGTAGTCTTTATCGCTTAAATTCCGTGAAAAAGGAGCCGTCTTACTGCCTTTTTTCCCTCTGAAAAAATCTTCCTGCAGACTTAGTCCTACATGCTCACGAACAGCATCTTCGGCATATTTTTGCATACGAGAATCAATAGCGGTATAAATTTTCAAACCATCCGTATATAAATTATAGTTCGGGCCGTTACCGTTGTTTTTCTTGTTTTTATTACACCATCCAAATAAAGGATTTATTTCCCAGGCTAGAGAATCCCTTGTGTACCTGTCACGCTCCCAGGCCATATAGTTTTTTCGATCAGGTTTTTTGGCAGTCATAGTCATCCGCAAATATTCCCGGAGATAAGGAGCCAAACCATCTTTGTGGTCAACCTTATTATAGCTTATAACCAATGGTTTATTTTTAGCCAGATCGGATTCTGCTTTTGTAATGTAACCGTTTTTCTCCATCAAAGAGATGACAACATTACGTCGCCCTTGTGTACGTTCTTTTCTGCGAATAGGGTCATAGTACGATGGATTTTTACACATTCCGATCAGGGTTGCAGCTTCTTCAAGATTCAGATCTTTCGGTTTCTTTCCAAAATAGACCCAGGCTGCCGATTGAATACCGACAGCATTATACAGGAAGTCAAATTTATTCAGGTACATGTTTATAATTTCTTCCTTGGTATAGAAACGCTCCAATTGTACGGCAATAACCCATTCTATCGGCTTTTGAAAAAGACGTTCCATCAAATTTTCAACACCAGGCGAATATAACTGTTTTGCAAGCTGCTGAGAAATCGTACTTCCCCCTCCTCCACTTGGCTGCATCAGGATTCCACGTTTTACGACCGCACGTAATAATGCAATCGCATCAATTCCGGAATGTTTTGTAAAACGGACATCTTCGGTCGCAATCAACGCATGAACGATGTATGGAGAAAGGTCATTATAATTTGAATAGATACGGTTTTCTTTGTCTTTTGCGTAAGTTCCCAGGGTTTTCATGTCTACAGAAAGTACTTGGGATGCATATTTATCAATTGGATTTTCCAGATCTTCTACAGGAGGCATATATCCGATGTAACCGTTGAAAATAAGGGAAAATAACAGGGCTACAGATAGGATGGATACTACAAATAAGATCCAAAACCATTTGATTATCTGTTTTGCCAAATTTTGATTTGTTACTTTAGCCATTTTAAATTTATTGTCGGAATTTGAGATGCAAATTTACATGTTTATTTTCAGAAATAGATGAAAAAAATTATATTTTGGTTTATTTCATTATTTTAGTTAATTTTGCAAAAAAAAATATAAACTTGCTTTTATCAGGGACATCCATATCGAATAGTACCGACGAAAAACTTCTTGAGGAGTATAAGAAAACGGGTAATTCCGAATATTTCGGACAGTTATATCATCGCTATATCCCCTTGGTATACGGTCTTTGTCTGAAATATCTTGGAGATAAGGAAAAATCGGAAGATGCTGTCATGCAGTTATTCGAAGATTTACTGAACAAGGTTATCAAATATGAGATACAAGTTTTCCGTACCTGGCTTTATAGTGTGGTTAAAAATCATTGCTTTCAAATTCTTCGACAATCCGAAAAAGAAATTATTGTCGATTTTAACACTTCTCTTATGGAATCCGACTTCATTTTGAATCTATTAGATGAAAAGGAAGAAAATGATAAATGGAATCTTTTACAGGAATGTATGAAACGTCTTCCTGAAGTTCAACAAACATGCGTTTCCCGTTTCTTTATCAAGCAGTTATCTTATACTGACATCGTTGAGATTACGGGATATCAGTTGAAAAGTGTGAAGAGTTATATTCAGAATGGGAAAAGGAATCTGAAAATTTGTATGGAGAAAAAAATGGCCGAATGAAACTTTTAAATTACATAAAAGGTAATCGTAAGGGTAAAGACGCCTATCGCATTGAACGTCAGGCGATGGATGATCCGTTTTTAGCGGATGCCCTTGAAGGTTTTGAATCGGTCGACGGAAATCATGCCAGACGAATTGAATTTCTGCAAAAGAAACTCACAAGAAAATTACAACCAAAAATAGATCGTATTCGTATCTGGAGTGTTGCTGCAACTATTTTAGTCTGTGTTTCATTAGGAGGATACTTTATCATCCGGAATATTCACCGGTTAGACTTATTTGCTGTAAAAGAGCAGAAAGAAGAATCCTATCCGACTGTAAGCGAAGATATTACATTAGTAGAGGATATTGCATTGAATGATCCGGTTACCGATACCCTGTTTGTTTTTATTCCGGAAAAAAAAGTACGGAAAGTGAGGATTAAAGAACCGGAGGAACAGTCTCCGCCCGTGGAAGTGCAAATGGATAAAATGCCGATAGCTATCAATACTTTATCGGTAATTCCCGTTCAGGCTAAAAATGTTCCGGTCGCATCACATGAAGTTATTGTAACCGGTTATGCGACGAGAGAAAAAAGTAATTCAACAGACGTTTCGTCTCAGGTTTCAGAAACAAAACCAAGTCCTCTCATAGGGATGAAAGCTTATCAGAAGTATATCAAAAAAAATATGAAATATCCGACGGATTCGGAGTGCGGAAACAAAAAAGGGACCGTAGTTCTGGAATTCTCGGTGGATTCACAAGGTGATCCAATAAATATTGTCATTAAAAAGAGCATTTGCACCGGTTTGGATATGGAAGCTCTCAGATTATTGCAACAAGGTCCGAAATGGACAAAAGGAACCCAAACAGTAGAATTGAAAGTGAAGTTTTAAAACTAAAATCTCAAAAATACGAAGTTTTTTCGTACCTTTGCAACCCTGAAAAATGTTGCAATATGGCTAAAAAAAACAAAAAGCCCCTACCCCTGCTTGAAACTGTGACCATTACCGGTATTGCTGCCGAAGGAAAAGCAATCGCCAAACTGGATAATCTGGTTATTTTTGTGCCTTTCGTAGTGCCCGGTGATGTTGTCGATCTGCAGTTGACGCGTAAAAAAAACAGTTATGCCGAAGCCAGAGCTGTCAAATTTCATCAATATTCATCTCAACGTTCCGAAGCATTTTGCGAACACTACGGGATTTGTGGAGGTTGTAAATGGCAGATTCTGCCGTATTCTGAGCAAATTCGTTATAAACAACAACAAGTAACGGATAGCCTGACCCGCATTGGGAAAATTTCTTTACCGGAAATTACTCCGATTTTGGGATCTGAAAAAACTGTTTTTTACAGGAACAAACTGGAATTTACATTTTCCAATAAACGTTGGATGACGGAAACAGAAATTAAGTCCGGAGAAACATTTGACGACATGAATGCTTTGGGTTTTCATATTCCTGGTATGTTCGACAAGGTACTCGACATCAAAAAATGCTGGTTACAAGACGATATTTCAAACAGGATCAGGTTGGAAATCAAACGGTTCTGTGTTGAAAACAATTATACTTTTTTTGATTTGAGAAATCAAGACGGATTGATGCGTAATATTATTATCCGTACCTCTACCACCGGAGAAGTGATGTTGATTGTGGTCTTTTATGAAGACGACAAGGAAAAACAACATGCTTTGTTGAAAAATATTGCGGATCAATTCCCGGAGATCACATCTTTATTGTACATTCTCAATCAAAAAGCAAACGATACGATCACCGATCAGGAAGTATTGGTTTTCAAAGGAAATGATCATATTTTTGAAGAGATGGAAGGTCTGAAATTCAAGATCGGACCAAAATCGTTCTACCAAACTAACAGCGAACAAGCCTATAATCTGTATAAAATAACCAGGGAATTTGCCGGATTGACAGGAAAAGAATTGGTATATGATCTGTATACGGGAACCGGTACTATTGCTAACTTTGTCGCACACCAATCAAAGCAAGTCATAGGTATTGAATATGTTCCGGAAGCAATCGAGGATGCAAAAATAAATTCGGAAATAAATAATATAAACAACACCTTGTTTTATTTCGGGGACATGAAAGATATTCTTAATCAGGGTTTTATCAAACAACATGGACGTCCGGATGTCATAATTACCGATCCTCCGAGGGCAGGGATGCACGACGATGTTATTGACGCTATTTTGTTTGCAGCGCCTGAACGGATTGTTTATGTCAGCTGTAATCCGGCTACCCAAGCTCGCGATCTGAATCTATTGGGAGAAAAATATAAGGTAGAAAAAATACAACCGGTAGATATGTTCCCTCACACCCATCACGTTGAGAATGTAGTGTTACTTGTAAAATAAATTTGATGGATAGCAGATACCAGGCTGGCTCTTTTAATTGAACGTAAGCCATCGGTGAAGTACGTATTTTTCCAAATAGCGGATATGCGTATTTTCGCACTTCAAATGCAAAATATACCACATGTTAGATTTACTCCAAGCAATACCGAAAGAATTTCAATACTACCAAGTTCAATTAAAAGAGCGCCGATCAGCAAAGGGATTTTAATATCCTTTTCATTTCAATACTACCAAGTTCAATTAAAAGCGCTGAATTTTTAAGCAGACATAAACGGGGAGCAATATTTCAATACTACCAAGTTCAATTAAAAGAAATTGTTGCAGTTGCACCTTTTTCCCCGGTACCAGATTTCAATACTACCAAGTTCAATTAAAAGGCGCTTCTCTTGAGAGATAATCGAATGTTCTACCATCATTTCAATACTACCAAGTTCAATTAAAAGTATGTTTAATAGAACTTCGGAAACCTGCAATCATCTATTTCAATACTAAAAAGTTTAAATGAATAACCCCGAGGCAAGCCTCGAGGTATCTGTTAGTCGAACAATGAAAGTTGTACATCATACAACTTTTTATATTTCTTCTCATTTCCTTGATTTGAAACATAAGCTCTTATTAC
>JAIRZF010000319.1 GCA_031267385.1 Dysgonamonadaceae bacterium
TGTTCCTGCGCGCGTGCGTACGCGCGAGGCTATGAGGCTCTCTCTCTCTCTCTCTCTAATATAATTTGCGAGACAGGCAAGAAATAAGTGTTAAAATTGGGGGTTATCGTATTCATTTAAAGATGAAATTGTCTTGTGTGCAAAGTTAAGGTTTTCTTGTAAAAAAAGAAAATATCATGCCAAGTATTTGCAGGGAAAGCTAAATTTTGTTTCACAATTCGAGCTGCGCACCCTTGACTTTCACACCTGCGTCATTCTGTAACTTCTTCTGATTCCAGATACTTTAATTCATTCGCTGCATCTTGAGAGTGAAATGATATTTGATTAAAATACTCATCAACTTTCAGACGTGCTACAGTTTCCTCGGCTGTCAGGACTTGGGCTTCGTACAGTGTTATTGTAGTATAGATTTTATCATTTGCAACTGCTCCAAAGATGACGTCATACTTATGCGATGCAGATTTTCTGCAATTAACCACAAAACGCAACCATTCCTCATCAGGACTGCAAAACTTCTTGATATTGTATTTGAGGTTGTTAAATAGATTGTCATCAACCTCATATGTATTTACGATAGCTGAACCTGCTTTTGCCGATTTTTGCTTTTTAATAGCCCATCGCTTAGCCTGTTCAAAGTTTGTTGTAGTATAAAAACCTTTTCCGAAATCGGTACTTAAACGACCTTTTTCTATATCGGGGT
Source organism: Dysgonamonadaceae bacterium (assembly GCA_031267385.1). Taxonomy (GTDB): domain Bacteria; phylum Bacteroidota; class Bacteroidia; order Bacteroidales; family Azobacteroidaceae; genus BNXB01. The sequence goes on from JAIRZF010000319.1 coordinate 701, forward strand.
TGTGTATCTGATGAAGCGAACCGTGATATACTTTCATTGTTAAATCCGTCTGTTGTTTATGTACTCGTCTATTTCACTCATAATGTAATCTTTGCCCTGCGTATGTAGCGCATCGAAAACATCTTCCAAATAATCCACAACCTCATATTTATTGAACAGGCACAAAGTTTCTTCTGCACTGAGGTTTTTATGTTCTTTGTAGTTTTCCATGCAAAAGGACAAAAAGAGCAATACCGGAGCCGAATTATTCTCTTTCTGTTTCTTTTTACGCTTTTCTGTTTTTAGCATATCATATAAATTTGGCGTGCTCAACTGCCACAAGTATGATTCTTCTTCAGACATCCGTTGATACAGGTCGGATGAATATAGGTACAGCATTGCATCTTTGATATTCAATCCTCTTTTCTCTATGATTGTTTCAAGGAGTTGTTGCATCTTGAAAGGCAACATCATTTTGACCAGGTTATTTTCCATAACTTATAGCATTTGTCGATTTTATATATCTAAACTCTCAAATCTTCTACTACAAATACGCTATGTGCTTTAAAAATAAAGGAATAGAATTTTCATTTCTATTCCTTCAATGTCCATAGAGGTTCCTGGCGGATTCGAACCGCCGTAGACGGTTTTGCAGACCGGTGCCTAGCCACTCGGCCAAGGAACCTTTTTTGCGATTGCAAAGGTAGTCTCATTTTCTCGAATTTCCAAATAAATGATTAATTTTTATTCTGACGATCAGTTTTACGAAACATTTTACCCTTGTTAAAAGTTAAATGTATACTTTTGTACTAAAATAAAGAAATATGGAATACATATCGACAAAAATATCCGGAGTTTGGATTTTAGAACCCAAAGTGTTTGCCGATCCTCGTGGATATTTTATGGAATCGTATAAAAAAGAAGAATTTAACAAACTTATTGCTCCTGTGAATTTTATTCAGGACAATGAATCCAAGTCTTCGTATGGAGTATTGAGAGGATTGCATTTCCAGACAGGCGATACCGCCCAGGCCAAATTAGTGAGAGTCGTGCAGGGCGCAGTGCTTGATGTTGCCGTTGATATCAGGCCGGGTTCTCCGACTTTTGGGAAACATGTTGCAGTAGAACTTTCTGCAGAAAATAAGAAACAATTATTTGTTTCCCGCGGTTTGGCGCATGGTTTTCTTGTGTTGAGTAAAACAGCGGTATTCAATTATAAAGTGGATAATCATTATTCTCCGTCAACAGAGCAGACTTTGTATTGTTTTGATCCTGAACTTGCAATTCAGTGGCCTGTGGAAGAAAGAAAATTGATTCTTTCCGAAAAAGACCGTCAAGGGAAATTTTTAAAGGATTTGTCCGTTTTATAATAAACAGGTTAAAAAACAATTATGTACGTATGAAAGGAATTATTTTAGCCGGAGGAAGCGCCACACGACTTTTCCCGTTATCCAAATCTATCTCGAAACAGATCATGCCGGTGTATGATAAGCCGATGATTTACTACCCGTTGTCGACTCTTATGTTGGCCGGTATCAGAGAAGTATTGATCATATCGACTCCGCGGGATTTGCCGATGTTTCAACAATTGCTTGGTACGGGAGAAGAACTGGGAATGAAGTTCGAATATGTCGTTCAGGAGGTTCCCAACGGTTTGGCGCAGGCGTTTGTCCTTGGTGAAAAATTCCTCAATGGAGAACCTGCATGCCTGATTCTTGGCGACAATATTTTTTATGGACAAGGATTTAGTAAAATGCTTCATCAGGCACAGGATATCAGGCAGGGTGCATGTGTGTTCGGCTACTATGTAAAAGACCCTCGCGCTTATGGGGTTGTTGAATTTGATGAGGCCGGGAAAGTAATTTCCATTGAAGAAAAACCTCAGGCGCCTAAATCCAATTATGCGGTTCCGGGATTGTATTTTTATGACAGTTCCGTGTGTGAAAGAGCAAATGCCCTGAAACCGTCAGTCAGAGGTGAATACGAAATTACTGATTTGAATCGTACCTACCTGGAAGAAGGCTCTCTCAAAGTTGAACTTTTTGGACGTGGTTTTGCCTGGTTGGATACGGGAAATTGTGACAGCCTGCTTGAGGCTTCGAATTTTGTGGAAACAATTCAGAAAAGACAAGGTTTTTATATTGCCTGCATTGAAGAGATCGCCTGGAGAAAAAAATGGATTGACGACGAGCAGTTGAGAAAGATAGGACATTCTCTGGACAAAACAGCTTATGGCCGGTATATTTTATCTTTAAGCGTTTCCTGACCCTGGATATAAAGTTTTTAAAAATAAATTGGATATGAAATATTACCTCATAACCGGAGGAGCCGGGTTTATTGGTTCCAATTTTGTGAAATTCATGTTGAAAAAGTATCAGGATGTACATGTGGTTATTTTAGATAACCTTACTTATGCCGGAAACCTGGGTACTTTGAAAAATGAACTGAAAGATCCGAGATGTACTTTTGTAAAAGGAGATATATGCGATCAGGAGGTAGTAAAAAAGATTTTTTCCGGTTATCCGATACGGTATGTTGTGAATTTTGCTGCGGAAAGCCATGTGGACAGAAGCATTGAAAATCCTCAATTGTTCTTACAAACCAATATTTTAGGAACACAAAATCTTTTGGATGTTGCAAAAAAGAATTGGACGACTGGAAAAGATGAAAAAGGGTATCCTGCTTATCTTGACGGAGTGAAATATCTTCAGGTGTCGACTGATGAAGTTTACGGAAGCCTGGGAGAAACCGGATATTTCACGGAAACAACGCCTCTGGATCCCCGTAGCCCATATAGCGCCTCTAAAACAGGCGCCGACTTGATTGTCGTTGCTTATTCTGAAACCTATAAAATGCCGGTGAATATTACCCGTTGTTCCAATAATTACGGACCGTATCATTTTCCCGAAAAATTGATCCCGCTCATTATCAAAAATATTCTTGAAGGGAAAAAACTGCCTGTTTATGGCGACGGGACTAATGTTCGTGACTGGCTGTATGTGGAAGATCACTGTAAAGCAATTGATCTGGTTTTGCACAAAGGCCGGACGGGCGAGGTGTATAATGTGGGAGGACATAACGAAAAACAAAACATACAGATTGTCCGGTTAACAATAGAAACTGTTCGCCGGTTATTGAAAGAGAATCCGGAGTATAGGTCCGCCTGTCGGGGTGAAGTGAACTCTTCCGAAAAAAAGACTCCGGACAATATCGATGATTGGATGAATGATAGTTTAATTACTTATGTAACAGATCGTTTAGGACATGACCAACGATATGCTATCGATCCGGCGAAGATAACAAAAGAATTGGCTTGGTCTCCGGAAACTAAATTTGAAGATGGTATTGTAAAAACAATCCGTTGGTATTTGGAAAATCAGGATTGGGTAAATGAAGTAACATCCGGAGATTATCAAAAATACTACGAAGAAATGTATGGCTCAAGGTAACACAATTTAGATGGATTATACAATTGCTCCTTTTGCTAAGCCCTTGTATGTCATGCTGAAACCGATTGGGTCAGTATGTAATCTTCGTTGTAAATATTGTTATTATCTCGACAAAAAACAGTACTATCCGGAAGAAAAGCGCTATGTGATGTCGGATGAGTTGCTGGAATGTTTTGTTCAACAATACATCGAGTCGCAGACCATGTTTGACGTCCTGTTTACCTGGCACGGTGGCGAGGCTTTGATGCGTAACATTGATTTTTACAAAAAGGCATTGGTTTTTCAACAAAAATATGCACGGGGCAAAAGGATTGATAATAGTATCCAGACGAACGGTACTCTTCTTACGGATGATTGGTGTAAATTTTTCAAAGACAATAATTTCCTGGTCGGAATTTCTATTGACGGCGCTCAGCATTGTCATGATAAATACCGTCGCACTGCAGATGGCAGGCCGTCTTTTGTGCAGGTAATGAGAGGTTTGGAACTATTGAAAAAGCATGGAGTCGAGTACAATATCATGGGGGTTGTCAACGACTACAATGTGAATTATCCTCTTGAATTTTATCATTTTTTCAAATCGACCGGCAGTCATTTTATACAATTTGCGCCGGTTGTAGAGGTTCTGCCTGACGGAACGCCTGCATCCTGGAATGTTCCGTCCGAAAAATGGGGCGATTTTCTTATTGCGATTTTCGATGAATGGGTTCGTCATGATGTTGGAAACTATTATGTTCAATATTTCGACGCAACTTTAGCCAATTGGGTAGGGGAGCAACCGGGATCCTGTGTCTGGGCAAAAACCTGCGGACATGCCGGAGTGATGGAATTCAATGGCGATGTGTACTGTTGCGACCATTTTGTTTTCCCCGGATATAAGTTGGGAAATATCAGGAGCAAAACCCTTACAGAGATGATGTACTCTGATGAACAGTTGCAATTTGGACGGAATAAGTACGATAACTTACCTTTGCAGTGTAAAGAATGTGAATTTTTGTTTGCCTGTAACGGAGAATGTCCTAAAAACCGGATCATTCGGACGGATTCAGGGAAAAAGGATCTCAACTATCTTTGTAAAGGGTATTACAAATACTTTAAACATGTGGCTCCGTATATGGATTATATGAAAAAGGAATTGCTGGCTGGTTGTCCTCCGGCAAACATTATGGATGAGATAAAAAATAAAATGTACATATGAAACGAATACTAGCGGTACTATGCCTGTTTTTTTTAGTTACGATCCTATTTCCCGGTCATCTGCTTTCCCAGGATTTTATACCTGAAGCCGGTGTCGGAAATGTTGATGTGGAAGTGTCTGATGCGGGTTTTCACCAGATATTGAAACAAAAATTCATAGAGGGTTCGGCTTTTTTTATGAGTTTTATAGCCCTGGCTTTGGTTGCAGGTTTGGCTTTTTGTCTGGAACGGATCATTTATTTGAATTTGTCGCAGGTAAATACGGAAAAACTGTTGTCCGATATTGAGAAAAGATTACTGGATAACGATTTAGAGGGAGCAAAAGACATTGCACGCGATACCCGCGGGCCTGTTGCCGCAATTGCATACCAGGCTCTGATAAGGATTGATGAAGAAATGGCTGAGATCGAACGTTCCATTGTTGCTTATGGAAGTGTTCAGGTCGGATTGTTGGAGAAAAACCTTTCGTGGATATCCCTTTTTATTGCCGGCGCTCCGTCTTTAGGATTTCTGGGTACTGTGATCGGGATGATACTGGCATTTGATAAGATCCAGTCGCAGGGAGATATAAGTCCTTCGATTGTCGCAGGAGGAATGAAAGTCGCCCTTATCACAACAGTTGCCGGTTTGATCGTTGCTTTGATATTGCAGGTCTTTTACAACTATATTTTAGCTAAGGAAGATGAAATTCAGAACCGGATGGAAGACAGTTCTGTTGTTCTGATGGATATGATTATCAAGTATAAACACAAAAACAAGCAATGATGCCTCTTTCTTCCGGTAAAATATCCAATAGCATTTTATGGCTGTGCATGATAGTCACGGCGATCATTTTTGCATTTTTCTATTTTTCAGGGACGGCGGAAGCGCCGGGTTCGGATACTCCGGCTCCCAAACAAACCTCTTTATTACTCAATTGGGTGAATATAGTCCTTTTACTCAGTCTGTGTGTGCTGTTGATCTTTTCATTATACCGTTTTTACCGGAAGTTTAAGGAAGATCCCCGCGGAGCCTGGCGATCGTTGACGTTATTCTCGTCATTGATTTTACTCCTGATCTTCACTTATTTTCTAGGTAGTAATGCTCCGGTAGATATTCCCGGATATGATGGAAAAGAAAATACTCCGGCGTGGTTAAAACTAACGGATATGTGGCTTTATTCCATTTATGTTTTGATGGGGGTGACTGCATTGGCTGTACTTGCCGGAATTATCTGGAGTTATTTTAAGAAAAAATAAACAATATGTTGATACGCAGAAAAAAACGGGAAATACCCCAGGTAAATTCGAGTGCATCTGCAGATATTGCATTCTTACTTCTTGTTTTTTTTCTGATAGCCAGTTCAATGGGAACGGAAAAAGGTATTTTCAGGCGACTTTTACCAAAGGCGTCGGAAGATATTCCAAGAGTGAGAAAAGAAATTCAGGAGCGTGACCTGCTGGTACTTAAGATAGATTCTGATAATCAGCTGTATTGCAATGACATTCCGCTGGATATATCCGGTTTGAAAAAGGTTGCTACAGATTTCATTTCTAATCCGGATGATGATGATTCTCTTCCGGAAAGACATGAAAAAGAAATCACTTTTTTAGGGATGATGCCGGTTACATCCAATCATGTCATTTCGTTACAGGTCAGCCGGGATGCTGATTATGATGCTTATGTTTCTGTTCAGAATGAATTGAGCGCTGCATATAATCAGTTACGAAATGAGTTATCCCTGAGTCGTTTTGGCAAGATATTTGCAGTGCTGGATGCGGAACGCCAATTGTCTGTCCGGGAGGTTTACCCGCAGCGGATCACAGAAAGTGAGCTCTCCGGCGAAGCTGGGAATGACGATCGGAAGAAACAGAAAGGAGAGGGAGTGAAATGAGCCGGTTTAAGAAAAACAGTAAACGGAAAGTCCCGTCTTTGAATACGGCGTCGTTGCCGGATATGATTTTTACTCTTTTATTTTTCTTTATGATCGTATCCAACATGAGGGAAGCTCCTCACCGTTTGCATTTCCGTATTCCTACGGCAACGGAAATGGAAAAGCTTGACAAAGAGTCGATGGTGACTTATATCTTCGTGAATAAAGCCGGGGAGATACAATTGGATTATAAAATCCTTACTTTGGATGATTTATCGGATGCTCTTGACCGGAAGGTCTCGGATACTCCGGACGAAAAACGGGATAAAATAGTTGTTTCTTTAAAGATAGACAGAGAAGCCAAAATGGGTTTAGTGAATGATATTAAGAAAGTGGTGAGAAATTCCGGTATTTTATTGATTCATTTTGCGACTGAAGTAAGACAAATGGGATAACGAAAAATTTGAAAAAATGAGAAAATGACCTCTCTTTATTTTTATTATGCAAAAAATAGTTAATTTTGTGATAAAATAGGCGGTTTAGTTGTTATAAGTAAAAAATACGAAATTTATGGGACATCATCAGTTGGACGAGTTAGATGAAAAAATTCTGAATATGATAATTAGCAATGCACGGATCCCTTTTTTGGAGGTTGCCCGTGTGTGTAATGTATCTGGCGCTGCTATTCATCAAAGGATTCAGAAATTAGTTAATTTAGGCGTAATTAAGGGATCTGAATATATTCTTGATCACAACAAAGTAGGGTATGAGACGTCGGCGTATATGGGTTTATTCCTCAAAAATCCGGAACAGTTCAGTGATGTGGTTTCGGCATTGGAAAAAATACCGGAAGTCGTTGAGTGTTACTATACTACCGGACAGTATGATTTATTTATCCGTCTTTATGCGCGGAATAACCAGCATTTGTTGGAAATCATACACAAAAAGCTACAACCACTGGGATTGGCGCGTACGGAAACTTTGATCTCTTTCAAAGAAGCATTCCGCCGTCAGATTCCGATATCATTTGATTCGGAAGAGAGTTGATCGAATTTGCCTGTTATCCTTGGAGATTCGGGAATAATTTCGTAACTTTGCACCGTCTTCGGGGTGTAGCTCAGCCCGGTTAGAGTACACGTCTGGGGGGCGTGTGGTCGTACGTTCGAATCGTATCACCCCGACATGTTGAATATCAAGGAGTTAGATTTGGTTCTAGCTCCTTTTCTAATTTTTAGGCAAACGAATTTTTATACGATTCTTCTTTTGCTTACTTTTGTACAATTTTTTTTTAAAACATTTCTTATCATGAGTAGACTAAAAAAAACATGTTCAATTTATCTGTTTCTTCTTATTCCGTTTGTGTTTGCACACGCTCAAAGTCCGTCAGTACAGGTAATCCCTCAACCTCAGGAAATTCATATCAGTCCGCAGGGGGATTTTCATGTAAATAATAATACTGGGGTAGTTTATACATCTTCCCAGATGCAAAAACCGGCCGGAGTATTGGCTGCTTATTTAAGTAACAGGCTGAAAATCAGTATTGAACCGGGTCGTAAAAATACAGGAACCAATCAGTTTGTATTGAAAGAGGATGTGAAACTGGGGAAAGAAGAATATCATGTTTCGGTAGATAAAAATGCTGTTGTTTGTGAAGCATCTACTTCTGTTGGAATGTTTTACGCTGTCCAAACCCTGCTTCAATGTCTGAATGTTTCCGATGACGGTTTCAGGATAGCTTCAACGACAATCAAGGATACTCCCCGTTACGGATGGCGGGGTTTTATGCTTGATGAATCGCGGCATTTCTTTGGAAAAGAAGTCGTAAAGCAACTTCTGGACGTTATGGCTTATTTGAAAATGAATCGTTTTCACTGGCATTTGACGGATGAACAGGCCTGGAGGATAGAGATAAAAAAATACCCGAAGCTGACGGAAATAGGAGCGGAGGGTAACTGGCATGATCGCAATGCTCCGCGGGCGTTTTATACTCAGGATGATATCCGGGAGATCGTAGCTTATGCTGCTGAACGTTACATTATGATCATTCCCGAAATTGATATGCCGGGACATGCTACTGCTGTGACCCGGGCTTATCCGGAGTTTTCTGCAGGAGGAACCGGCAGATGGGAAGGGTTTACTTTTCATCCGGCGAAAGAAACAACCTATCGGTTTATAGATGATGTTCTGACTGAAATAGTGCAATTGTTTCCTGCTCCATATATCCATATCGGAGGAGATGAGGTACATTTTGGCAATAAAATATGGTTTACAGATCCTGTGATACAGCAGTTTATCAAAGATAATGACTTGAAAAATGAACTGGGATTAGAACATTATTTTATCCGGAGAGCCTGTGATATCGTCCAAAGTAAAGGCAGGACTATGATTGGCTGGGATGAAATCATAGCTTCAGGTATTACCCCCGACAAAGCGATTGTTATGTGGTGGCGTCATGATAAACCGGATCAATTGACCGCTGCGTTGGAAAAAGGTTTTAATGTGATTATAACGCCTCGTATCCCTTGTTATTTCGATTTTGTGCAGCATAGTTCGCATAAAATCGGTCGTCGCTGGGCCGGAAAATTCAATGCTTTGGAAACAGTATGCCAATTTCCGGATAATATATCTGATCTGATCTCAAATTACCCGGATCAGGTGCTGGGGATACAGGCTAATCTTTGGACGGAGCGGGTTGCAGACGTGAAACGTCTCTATTTCTTGTTATTCCCGCGTTTGGCCGGAACCGCAGAAAGCGCCTGGACGAACCGAAGTGAAAAGGATTATTCGCGTTTTGAAGAAAAAATAAAGAAATTCCTGGAATTCCTGGACGGAAAAGGAATTAATTACTTCAATATTTTTGATCCGGAATCGACTCCGGAACCTTGGGGGCCGGATAAAGCGGATGTAATAGCAGAAGGATAATATGGCGGAAAGTCTCATATTGCTTGATGGACCGGCATCAAGGGAAGATAAATACCGGAATCTGATGCCCCAAATAGAGGCATTAATATCCGGAGAGAATGATTTGATCGCTAATATGGCGAATGTATCGGCGGCATTGAAGCAGACCTTCAATTTCTTTTGGGTCGGTTTTTATATAGTAAGAGAAAGCGAACTAGTCCTTGGTCCATTTCAGGGACCGGTAGCATGTAGCCGGATAAAATATGGTAAAGGCGTCTGTGGCAAGGCCTGGCAAGACGGAATATCTGTCGTTGTGCCGGATGTAGACGCCTTTCCAGGCCATATAGTATGCAACAGCGCTTCAAAGTCTGAAATTGTAGTCCCGGTATTCAATCAGGGCAAAACAATTGCAGTACTGGACGTTGACAGTAATTCGTTGAATGATTTTGGTACCGTGGATGTCTTGTATTTAGAAAAAATAGCCGGGTTGTTATTCTGATTTTATATTCGGAATCTCCAGGCCATAATTCTTTTTCTTATCCTCGAATTTTAGCAGAAAAGCAAATACCAGAGCCAGGACTCCTACTAAAACCAACATCAGTTCAGGGTTGGTGTAATCATAATAAACATCCGAACGACCGTCCTGGATAAGCTTGGTTATGCCGGGATTTGATTTTTCACGTATGTATCCGATCAGCATGGGGAACGCCCACAACCCCAGGTTTTGTATCCAGAAAATAAGCGCGTACCCGGTTCCCAGACGATTTTTAGGGCATACTTTGGGAACCGAAGGCCACATGGCGGCCGGTACCAGAGAAAAAGCAATACCCAGGATGAAGATACCCAAATAAGCGAAAGCAATTTCTGCCGGAGCATACATGAAAATAAAGTGCGCCAGGATAAGAAGCACGGAACCCAGGATCATCAGGGAAGCTCCTTTCCCTTTTTTGTCGAGCAAACTGCCAAACAAAGGAGTAAAAAGAATGGTTCCAAATGGAAGATAAAATACTATATCTGATGCTGTTGTGGTTGCTATCTGGAATTTATTGGCCAGAATACTCGCCGCAAATTTTATGAAAGGAAAAACACATGAATAGAACAACACACAAAGAAGTGATATGTAAAGAAATCCGTTATTCGTGAGCAATCTTCCGACGTCGCTGATCCGGAAAGGCTCTTCTTCCTGAGAGGATGTTGTTGCACGTGTATTTAATTCTTTAACTACTTTTACATCCAGGATTGTATAAACAAGGAAACACCGGAAACCAACACATACGAAAACGGCTCCAAGCAGGACGGCTTTGAATGCAAACGAATCCCCGGCAAGACGGGGAGATAACAGGAACGCACCTCCCGTTCCCAAACGGGCTAAAGCCACCTGTAAACCCATGGCGAGCGCCATTTCTTTTCCTTCAAACCATTTGACAATGATACGGGTTACCGTTACGCCGGCCATTTCACATCCTAATCCGAAAATAGCAAAACCGATGGTTGCTAACTTTGCAGAAGGAAGTATATCTGTCCAGAATGAATTGAAAAAATCGTATCCGAAACCTCCCTGATTGAAATAATCGGATACTGCATATAGTTTTAGGCTTGCTCCGATTATCATTATCGCAGTAAAAAGCGTACCGGTATAGCGTATTCCTAACTTGTCGAGGATAATACCTCCGATCAATAGGAAACCTACAATGTTAAAGAACGAATAATTCCCTGTAACAGCGCCGAATTGCGCTCCATCCCAGTGAAGGGTTTTACTTAAGACTCCTTCAATCGGAGAAATTACGTCCGTAAAGAAATACCCCGCCATCATAGTGAAAGCAACCAATATTAAAGCAATCCATCTGGCTGCTTTTGACTCGTGCAACGATCTTACAATTTTTTCAGTCATACAATTTTTATTTTTGTTTCTTGTTCTCTATGCGTTGATTTTATAATTCAAATTTTTGTGCCGATAATGCGTCTGCTACCACGAACGTACTCCCTCCGACAAAGATGAAATCGTTGACTCCTGCAGCTGATTTTGCTGCTTCAAGAGCTTCTTTTACAGTAAGATAACTATCCCCTGTGAGTCCGGACAAATCAGCTTTGTTTTTCAGCGCTCCACTGTCCAATGCACGGGGAATCGCAGCTTGAGTGAAATAATAAACAGCATTTTGAGGTAGAAGTTTAAGTATGGTATCAATATCTTTGTCATTGACCATGCCGATAACAATGTGCAGTTTGGCGTATGTTTCCGATTGTAACTGTTGAACAATGTATTTTATACCGGCTTCGTTGTGTCCGGTATCGAATACTATTTTCGGATTAGTTTGTATAACTTGCCACCGGCCAAACAATCCTGTATTTTCCACTACTTTTTCAAAACCTGTTCTGACAGCGTCATCAGGGATTTTATATCCTGATTTTTTTAGTTCTTCTACTGCTGTCAGCACGGTTGCCGTATTTTTTTCCTGAGCAAATCCACCCAGTTCTCCTGTGACAATCCCGTAATTTTTTGTTTCAAATCGCCATTTACCGGACGGCAACAATCGGGACGATAATATAGGCTGAATTTCTTCTGCAAAATAGATGAGGTTTCTGTTCTGATGAACATGATCTACCGTGTCCAGGAATACTTTTTTTGTTTCTTCCGTAGTTTCTCCTATGACAACGGGAACTCCGGGTTTGATGATCCCCGCTTTTTCTTTTGCGATCTCACTTAAAGTGTTTCCCAATAACGCAACATGATCGAAACTGATGTTCGTAATAATACTCAAATCAGGATGTATGATATTCGTGCAATCCAACCGTCCCCCAAGTCCCACTTCGATGACCGCAACATCGACTTTCTTTTCTGCAAAATATTTAAAAGCAAGAGCCGTAGTCAGCTCGAAAAATGAGGCGTTTATTTCTTCAAAGAAATCTTTATATCCGGCAACAAAATCAATTACGAAAGATTCCTCTATTGTCTCTCCATTTATTTTAACTCTTTCTTTAAAATCTATTAAATGTGGCGAAGTATATAAACCTACTTTGTATCCCGATTGTTTTAATATTGAAGTGATGAGATGAGAAGTAGAACCCTTGCCATTGGTTCCGGCTATATGAATTGTGTTGATGATGCTGTGTGGATGATTTAGTTTGGAATCAATGGCATAACTATTTTCTAATCCTTCCTTATATGCTCCTGTACCCACTTGTTGAAACATGGGGGCTGTATCATACAGATATTGGACAGTTTCCTTGTAATTCATCCGGCATATTTTAATGTGGGGGCAAAAGTACAAATAATACTTGAAACAGACGATTCCGGTATTATTTCTTTTTTAAAATAATCCCCAAAGCTAAAAATGAGGTGTTGAAATGTTTTTTATTTCTGCTTCACCGTGTTTCGTGTTTTGCGTTTCGTACGCTTTACATCAAAAAAGTCAAAAAAATATTTCTTTGATTTACAGCTGTTTGTGATATATGTGTAATAATTTTCCTCAATAAAATTTGGATAAGAATAAAATAGCTGTACCTTTGCATCCGCTTTCGCGATTTTCCAGT
>JAIRZF010000323.1 GCA_031267385.1 Dysgonamonadaceae bacterium
ACTCAAATGAATTTGTATGCTAATTTGATGTATGAAACGAATTTCAGTCCCATGCACCGGGTTAGCGCCGGGTTGAGCTTGAATTACGATCGTTTTGACGAGACATACAATTTGTTTTATGCAGATCCCGATATGAATTATTTTGATCATCCAAAGGCCGTGAATGATAAAACAAAGGAAACTGTTGCCGGGGCCTATGTCGAATACACGTTCAATAAGGATGATAAATTTATTTTATTAGCAGGATTAAGAGGAGATTATAGCTCTCAATATGACTTTTTTGTGACTCCCCGCCTGCATTTGAAATATAATTTCACGGATTGGTTACATTTGCGCGCTTCGGCCGGGAAAGGTTTCAGAACAGCACACGTATTGCCGGAAAATAATTTTTACCTGGCCAGTAGCCGGTCTTTTAATATTGCAGAAAATCCGGATCAGGAAGAGGCCTGGAATTACGGTGTGAACTTAGGATTTTATGTCCCTGTTGCAGGAAAAGAACTGGTACTGAACGTTGAATGGTATTATACCGACTTTGTGAAACAGGTAGTTGTCGATGTCGATACGGATCCGCGTACGATATCTCTTTATAATCTGGATGGAAAATCATATTCTTCCAGTTTCCAGTTTGAAGCATCTTATCCGTTTTTCAGGGGTTTCACTCTGACGGCTGCCTATCGTACAATGGATGCAAAAACCACGTACAATGGTGTTTTGAGGAAAAAACCGTTTACAGGAGATTATAAGGGTTTGATAACGGCGTCTTATCAGACACCTCTTCGCAAGTGGCAGTTTGATGTTACTTCCCAGTTCAATGGAGGTGGACGGATGCCTGATGCCGACAAAACGAATCCCCTTTGGAGTAATTCGTTCGATTCATTTGTAATCCTGAACGCTCAGGTTTCCAAATTTTTCCGTACCTGGTCTATTTATGCCGGATCTGAAAATCTTCTCGATTTCATGCAGAAACATCCTGTTATATCTCCTGGAAGTCCGTGGGAGCGGGATTTTGATGCGACTATGATCTGGGGGCCATTACATGGACGAAAGTTTTATATCGGGGCTCGATGGAATTTACCAAGAATTTAATAACATTAATTTTTTATACGTATGAAAACGAAAAACATTTTTTTAACATTCATGAGCATTATGCTTACTTTGTTTGTTGCAACAGACGCTTTTGCGCAAGATAAACAAGACAAGAAAAAAGGAAAAGAAACGGTCAAATTCTATGTTGAAGACATGGTATGTGAAAATTGTCAGGCTAAAGTGGAAAAAAACATTGCTTTTGAAAAAGGCGTGACCGATTTGAAATGTACTCTATCCGACAAAACGGTAGAAGTGACTTATAAAACGGATAAAACCAATCCTGAGAATCTGAAAAAAGGATTCAAAAAGTTTGGGATGACTGCCGTTGAATCCGATAGTATTAAAGTGAATAAAACGGATCTGGAAAGATGAAATTTCCCATGCGGGATTTTTTGTGCCTGTTGAAAAGATAATATAATGAAAAATAACTAACATTTTCATAAAAATGGAAAATAAACCCGATTTTGTTTGATTTTTTCAAATCATAATGATTACCTTTGCTGTTATACATTTTTAAAATATCCCTTTTAGGTATTAGTTTGGTGAAAAGATTAATTGAACGAAATATATCACTATGGCTGAAAAACGCGGTATTATCTCACAGGTAATAGGTCCTGTCGTTGACGTTTCTTACGAGAAAAATTCACAAGCATTGCCAAAAATTCATGAAGCATTGATCGTTGAACGTGCGGGAGGGAAACTTGTGGTCGAAGTCCAACAACACATCGGGGAAAATACAGTCCGGGCAGTAGCTATGGACTCAACCGACGGTTTGCAGAGAGGAATTAAGGTCACGAATCAGGGGAATCCTATTTCTATGCCGACAGGCGATCAGGTAAAGGGTCGTTTGTTGAATGTAATTGGTGAAACAATCGACGGAATGAAACCGGTTTCGATGGAAAATGCATCTCCAATCCATCGTGATCCCCCAAAATTTGAAGATCTGTCTACCTCTACGGAAATCCTGTTCACCGGAATTAAGGTGATCGACCTGCTCGCTCCTTATCTGAAAGGAGGAAAGATCGGGCTTTTCGGTGGAGCCGGCGTAGGTAAAACAGTGTTGATTATGGAGTTGATCAACAACATTGCAAAAAAACACAATGGTTTTTCCGTATTCGCCGGGGTTGGCGAGCGTACACGTGAAGGAAACGATTTGCTTCGTGAAATGATCGAATCGGGGGTCATCCGTTACGGAAAAGAATTCAAAGAAAGCATGGAAAGAGGCGAATGGGATTTGTCGAAGATCGATTACGATGAATTGGCAAAATCTCAGGCAACTTTGGTCTTCGGACAGATGAATGAGCCTCCCGGAGCCCGTTCTTCGGTAGCATTATCCGGTCTGACCATCGCCGAATCATTCCGTGATGCAGGTGGTGACTCCGGGCGTGACATCCTGTTTTTTATCGATAATATTTTCCGTTTCACACAAGCGGGTTCCGAGGTGTCGGCCTTGCTTGGCCGTATGCCGTCCGCTGTGGGTTATCAACCGACGCTGGCTACCGAAATGGGTATTATGCAGGAACGTATTACTTCTACTAAAAACGGGTCTATCACCTCAGTTCAGGCTGTTTATGTGCCTGCAGACGACTTGACAGACCCTGCTCCGGCCACAACTTTCTCCCACCTGGATGCTACGACGGTGCTTGACCGGAAAATCTCCGAATTGGGTATTTACCCGGCTGTGGATCCCCTGGGATCGACATCCCGTATTTTGGATCCGAACATTACAGGAGAAGAACATTACAATACAGCCCAACGTGTTAAACAATTGCTGCAACGCTATAAAGAGCTGCAGGACATTATTGCGATCCTTGGTATGGAAGAGCTTTCAGAATCTGATAAACAGGTTGTTAACCGTGCACGCCGCGTACAACGCTTTTTATCGCAACCATTCTTTATGGCGGAAGCTTTTTCCGGAGTTCCCGGGGTAATGGTTTCTATCGAAGACACTATCAAAGGATTCAATATGATCATGGATGGTGAAGTGGACGATCTTCCGGAACAAGCCTTCCTTAATGTCGGAACAATTGAAGATGCCAGAGAAAAAGCGGCTAAACTGCGGGGAAACGTAAAATAAAAGAATATGCAACTCACTATTGTATCGCCTGAAAAAACATTGTATTCCGGAGAAGCGGAGTTAGTTACCCTTCCCGGGACGATTGGAAGTTTTACGATTCTGGAACGCCATGCTCCCATTATTTCGTCGTTGGAAAAAGGAACTATGGTATACAGGGTAAAAGCGGAGGATAAAGAGTTAATCCTGAACGGAGGGTTTGTGGAAGCAAAAAATAATATAGTTTCGGTTTGTATCGACTGACTGTTGTGAAATGAGTAAAGGAATCAAGACATATATTATCCTGCTGGTTATTATATTTGCCATTACTTTTTGTGCATATCTTTTCTTTCTTTGGTATGGATTGGAGTATGCTCCCAAGTATTTCGTACTGATACCGTTACTGTATATGGCAGATGGATATCCTCTTTCGATTCTCGTTGGAAAGCATGTTGAAAAAGGCGAAAGGATGTCCGTGAAAAAATTGATGGTCATGCGGCTGATAAGGATCGTCTGTTCTCTGGTGGTCTTGTTATTGGGCGTTGTTTTGGATAAAATACATGGATTGGCTTTTGTTGTGCTTTTTGTAATATATTACATTGTTTATCTTGTTTTTGAAACGATAGTTATGAGAAGTTCGCAACAAACGAATAAAAAAATGGAAGTATGAAGTTTTGCAATAATAATTATATCGCCAAAGTAATTTTGTCTTTGTGCCTGCTTTTTGCATCGGTATCGCTACTGAAAGCAGATGAGGGAAAATCGGAAGAAAAAGGAGCTTTTGACTTGAAAGAGATGCTTTTTTCTCATGTACTGGATTCTTACGATTGGCATTTGTTTACGGTAGGTGGGCATCATTATTCAATTCCTCTTCCGGTAATCGTAAGGAGTCCGGAAAGAGGCTGGTTTGTTTTTTCATCCTCCAGGTTGGCTCATGGAGAGAACTATGAAGGTTTTCAGATTGCACATGACGGCACTTATAAAGGGAAGATAGTGGAGCTTTCTGCTGTGGGAGAACAAAACCGTCCTTTGGACTTGTCGCTTACTAAAAATGCAGCTTCCATTTGTTTTGCCTCGCTATTGTTGATCGTGTTGCTCGTATCTTTGGCTTCGGGTTATAAGAAAGACCCGTTTACGCCACGGCGTGGTTTTGCCGGTTCCGTGGAAATGCTGACATTATCAATCCTGAATGATGTGATAAAACCTTGTGTAGGTTCGGAATACAGACGGTTTGCACCGTATTTGCTGACAGCGTTCTTTTTCATCTTTTTCAATAATTTACTGGGATTGATCCCAATTGTGCCGGGAGGAGCGAATGTCACGGGAAATATTTCTATCACTTTTGTCCTGGCTCTGTTCACATTCGTAATTACAAACTTTTTTGGAAGTAAAGAATATTGGAAAGAGATCTTTTGGCCGGATGTTCCTCTTTGGTTGAAAGCGCCCCTCCCCATCATGCCGTTTATTGAATTATTAGGGATTTTTACTAAACCGTTTGCCTTGATGATCCGTCTGTTTGCCAATATGTTGGCTGGTCACATCGTAATCCTGGTACTGGTGGGTTTAATTTTCATTTTTTCCATTATGATAGGCCCGGTAGTTGCCGCAGGAGTATCTGTTGTATCCGTTGCATTCTCAATATTTATGTTGTTGTTGGATGTTCTGATATCTTTTATCCAGGCTTATGTGTTCACAATGCTTTCTTCCATTTTTATAGGAATGGGGCGTATACAACATCATGCAAGTCATTAAATAATAAATAAATACAAAAACGAATAATAATCATTAAAGAAAAAAATTATGTTACTAACGATTTTATTACAAGCAGCTGCGGGAGCAGGATTAGCAAAATTGGGCGCTGCAATAGGAGCCGGTATCGTTGCAATAGGCGCCGGGTTAGGTATTGGTAAGATTGGAGGACAGGCGATGGATGCAATTGCCCGTCAACCGGAAGCGGCGGGGGATATCCGTGCAAATATGATTGTAATTGCCGCCTTGATTGAAGGAGTCGCCCTTCTGGCTGTTGTTGTTTGTGCATTGGCTATTTTCTTATAATTATATTTTATGGAACTGTTTACACCGGATATAGGTCTTATATGCTGGATGATCATTCCATTCGGAGTTGTCTTTTTTATATTGGCAAAGTTTGCATGGCCTGCTATAATAAAAGGGGTTGATAAACGTGCGGCTTTCATTGATGAATCACTTAAAGCTGCACAGGAAGCTAACGACCGCCTGGCAGGTATAAAGGAAGAAAGTGAAAAAATCCTTGTTCAGGCAAGAGAAGAACAACTTCAGATACTTAAAAATGGAGCTGATATGCGCGAACAAATGATAAAAGACGCCAAACAACAGGCTGCTGTTGAGGCTGATAAACTCATTGAAGAAGCGCGTATGGCAATTCAGAAAGAAAAAGAGGATGCTATTCGCGATGTACGCGCCCAGGTAGCTGAACTTTCCATTAATATTGCTGAAAAAGTATTGAGAAAAAATCTTGAGAAAAAAGAAGCACAAATGGAATTAGTGAATAAACTCATCGACGAAGCACAGAAAAATTAAAACAATGAAAAAATGAAGGAAATGAAAACACTATTTTTTCATTCATTTCATTTTTAATTTCTTAATTTAACAATATGGATTCAAGCAGAATATCAATCAGATACGCTAAAGCAGCTTATGAATTTGCCTTGGAAAACAAAGAAGAAACCAGGCTTTATGAAGAAATGAAGCTGCTGAGCAGTCATTTTTTTGCTTTTAAATTGATGTCGAGGGTGATGGAAAATCCGACGGTACCGACAGCAGAAAAGGAAAAAATCCTGATTACGGCAGGGGGAGGAGATGCTGCATCCGAATCTTATAAGAAGTTACTCAAACTGATTGTCGGTAATAAGCGGGAGCGATATGTATTGTTTATTGCATTGATGTATCAAAACTGGTATCGCAAACAAAGAGGGATTGTTGTCACTAAACTTACGACTACTCATGTCATTTCGGATGAGATAAAAGAGAAAATAGTCCGGATGATCGCTGAAGAAGCAAAAGGAGATGTTGATTTACAAACCGTTATCAACCCTGACATCATCGGAGGATTTGTATTGGAACTGGATGATAAACAGTTGGATGCAAGTATCAGAAGCCAGTTGGTGAAAATGAAACAGGAGCTGGTTAATAATAACCTGCTGAAACGTAAAACGTATGACGTATAACGTAAAACTTAAAAAATTATGCCTGAAATAAAAGCGAGCGAAGTTTCGGAAGTGCTGAAAATGCAGCTCGAAGGGGTGGATACCCGTGTGAAATTCGAAGAAGTAGGTACTGTACTCCAGGTAAGCGACGGAGTAGTTCGCGTTTTTGGTTTGAGTAATGCCGAATCAGGAGAATTGCTTCAGTTTGAAAATGGAGTTATGGCTATTGTCATGAACCTGGAAGAAGATAATGTCGGCGCCGTGTTGCTTGGTTCTACAGATTTAGTGGAAGAAGGAGATACCGTAAAGCGTACCGGTCACATTGCCTCAATCCCTGCGGGCGAAGGCTTGTTGGGACGTGTTGTCAATCCTTTGGGTGAACCGATCGATGCAAAGGGCCCGATTAAGGGCGAATTACTCGAAATGCCGCTCGAACGTAAGGCTCCGGGAGTTATTTTCCGTCAACCGGTAAATGAACCTTTGCAAACCGGTCTGAAGTCTATTGACGCCATGATTCCGATCGGTCGTGGTCAACGGGAGTTGATTATTGGCGATCGTCAGACGGGAAAGACAGCAATAGCCATTGATACGATTATCAATCAGCGTGATAATTTCCTTGCAGGCAATCCGGTGTATTGTATTTATGTGGCTGTGGGGCAGAAAGGTTCTACTGTCGCCAACATTGTGAATACTTTGCGGGAAAAAGGCGCTTTGGAATATACCACCATTATTTCCGCAACAGCTTCCGACCCGGCGGCATTACAGTTTTATGCCCCGTTTGCAGGCGCTGCTGTCGGTGAATATTTCCGTGATACCGGTCGTCATGCACTGGTTGTTTATGACGATTTGTCAAAACAGGCGGTTTCCTATCGTGAAGTGTCGTTGATTCTTCGTCGTCCTTCAGGTCGTGAAGCGTATCCCGGTGATATTTTCTATTTACATTCACGTTTATTGGAACGTGCAGCTAAGATTATCAATAATGATGACGTGGCGCGTCAGATGAATGATGTTCCGGGAAATCTCAGACCGAAAATTAAAGGTGGCGGTTCCCTGACGGCGCTGCCAATCATTGAAACACAGGCAGGAGACGTTTCTGCATATATTCCTACCAATGTGATCTCAATTACCGACGGACAGATCTTTCTTGAAACCGGTTTGTTTAATGCCGGTATTCGTCCCGCAATTAATGTGGGTATCTCTGTCTCTCGTGTGGGAGGTAATGCACAGGTGAAAGCCATGAAGAAAATTGCCGGAACATTAAAGACCGACCAGGCTCAATACCGTGAATTGGAGGCATTTACCAAGTTTGGAGGAGATATGGATCAGGTCACGAAAATGACCTTGGATAAGGGCAAAAAGAATGCTGAACTGTTGATCCAACCTCAATATAGTCCTTTTTCCGTAGAAAAGGAAATCGCAATTATTTATGCCGGAACCCAGGGCTTATTGCTTGATGTTCCTGTAGAAAAAGTGCGCGATTTTGAAAAAGTATACCTGGAAGTGCTTGAATTGAGACATCGTAGCGATGTATTGGACATTCTTAAGAAAGGGGTTCTCAATGAAGATGTGGAACGTATATTAAAACAAGTTGCAGCGGATGTTGTAAAAGACTTTAAATAATGGCTTCATTAAAAGAAATAAAAGGAAGGATCGCTTCTGTTAAATCTACTCAGAAAATTACTTCTGCCATGAAAATGGTAGCATCCGCCCGATTGCGTAAGGCTCAGTATCAGATTGAGAATTTTTTGCCTTATGAGACACGCCTGACGGAGATTCTGAATAGTTTTCTTTCGTCAGAAATTGACTTTAAGTCTGTCCTTTCGGAAAAACGGGAGATAAAACGGATTGCAGTGGTGATCCTGTCATCCAATTCCAGCTTATGCGGGGCCTTTAATTCCAATATCAACCGGTTGCTGGATGATTTGATAAATAAACATCCGGAATTGAAAGAAGAAGATGTGGATATTTATCCTATCGGGAAAAAAATTGAAGAATCAGCTCTTAAAATACATAGTAGGTGTCAGATTCAGGGAAGTTATATTCCTCTGATGGATAAACCTAATTTTGAAGGAGCCAGGGAGATTGCCGATAAATTGATTGCCGATTTTATTTCCGGGAAAATAGATCGTGTGAAATTGATCTATAACCATTTCAAGAATACGGCCATTCAGATACCAACCACAGAAGAATTTCTCCCCATTGAATTGAGACAAAAACAGGAACAGTCTTCGCATGTTTCCATTGATTATCTTGTTGAACCGGATAAAAAGACGATTATAGAATCGTTGATCCCCAAGTCATTGCGCACAAAAATTTATGCCGTTCTGCTCGATTCTGCGGCTGCAGAACAGGCAGCGCGAATGGTTGCCATGCAGATAGCTACTGATAATGCACAAGAAATACTGGAAGATCTGACTATTCAATACAATAAACAACGTCAGCAGACCATTACCAGTGAACTATTGGATATTGTCGGAGGTTCGGAGGCTTTAAAATAATGAACCTGATTAAACCTTTTCCCTTTTAAATAGTCACAATATTAATGAGGCGAAAGGTTCGCATTATCTAAAATAGTATACTTTATGAAAAAGATTTTGTTATTGACTGTTATTTTATTTTCATCTTTGTCCCTGTTTGCACAGGAGCAACGTCAACGTATGACTGTAGAAGAACGCGCTAAGAGCGTTACCGAATGGATGAGTAAAGAATTGAAACTGACACCGGAACAAATTACACCGGTTGATTCTATCAATTTAATATTTACAAAAGCACAGCAGTTGCTTTTTCAAACCGCTGACGGCGATCGCACAAAAATCAGAGAGTCGATGGAAGGCTTAGAAAAAGAAAAAGAAGCTGAATTATCTAAAGTGCTCACACCTGAACAAATTGAGACTTATAAAAAGAAAAGCCAGGAGATGATGCAAAATAGAAGAAGGGGAGGTGGCAGAGGCGCTAATTGACGTATTAATGACATATTGAAAAGAGGCTATATTTTGGCCTCTTTTTTTAGTGTTTTTTTGATATACTGCAATATCTCACTTCAGAGAGGGTGTGTCAAAATAAGTTGTTTTTTCGCCGATATGCCATTTCTATTTTTATTCCTGAATTTTTCATTTTAGTGATCTTTTCTTCAAAAATACGGAAAATTTCTGCACAACTATCTAAAAAACAATATTTTCACCGGCTGTATTTCCTTATAACATCCTGGTAATAGTTCAAATAATTATTTACGGTAGTAGAAATATCGAAATTTTCCAAGGCGAAATGATGCGCTTTAGCTGCCAGCATTTCCTTTTCGGAAGAGGGTTTCCGGATAATATCATCTATTTTTTGTGCAAAATCATCAGTATCGCCGGACTTGAAAGTATAAGACATTTCTCCGTTTTTTGAAGCGGTATGCATTCCGTCAACATTGGATGTTAGAGTGAGGGTCATAGCGCTCATGGCTTCAATAATAGTTAATCCGAAACCTTCCCATAAAGAAGGTTGAACCAGTAAATCATAATCACTTAGATTTTCCCGGATGTATTCTTTGGTTTTACTTCCTAAAAAGCGGACGTATTGACGGATCTTCAACTTGTCGGTTAATTCCTGCAGGTATTTTTCCGACCGGCCTTCGCCGATAATATCCAGGCGGATGTTTGTGTACCCGTATTGATATACCAGAAGATGAAGCGCTTGCAATGTCAGGTGTTGTCCTTTATGTAGATGGTCTAACCTCCCGATTTGGACAATTTGAAACTGCTCCGGATCAATTTTCTTTTTTGTTGTGAACCGGCCGGTATCTATTCCGTTGTGGACAACGATTGATTCGATGCCGGTTTGTTTTTTTAAACTGTCGCGAACTTCTTCCGTGATAGCAAAAACGCAGTCATACCGGTGGATCCGCCGATAACCGAGATGAACGCAATGAACCGTCAGACACAGGTTTTTTTTCAGGAAATGCAAGTGATAGAATCGGATAAAATCATCCACTTGAGAATGAATAATATCTGCCCCGGATCGCAAAATGATAAAATTCAGTTTTACAATATACCAGGGATTTTTACTGGATGGTGGCCGGTTGATCCGGATTATCCTGACCTTTGGATGTACCAAATCAATCAATTTTTGTTTCACTTTGTCGTTAATGATCAACAATTCCACTTCGTGTTCAAGACATTGCCGGTTAACGATGTCCACCAACATGGTTTCCGTTCCGCCATATTCCAATCCCCAAACTATATGAATAATTTTCATGTTTCCTGAATAGATAAGCTGTTCCTATTGCGATGTCAAAGATATAAATTCCCAACGAAAGACTGCAAAGAAAAAAACGAAAAATATTTTTTTTCGATTATCTTTTAAACTTTTCTCTGAAAAATTTGTAGTATTACGAAATATTCGTATCTTTGCGAATATTTCGTAATCATTTCAATATGGAAAAGCTGACAATACAAGAAGAAGAAGCAATGAGAATCGTTTGGAAAAAGGAATTCGGTTTTATCAAAGATTTTTTAGAAGACTATCCGGAACCGAAGTTACCATACACAACGCTGGCTTCAATCGTAAAAAACCTGGAGAAGAAAAGATATGTTTCTTCCCGGAAATATGGCAATGTGTACGAATATACTCCTATAATCAAAGAGGAAGAGTATAAAAAAACCTTTATGTCCGGGTTTGTACGAAACTATTTTAAAAATTCATACAAAGACCTGGTTGTATTTTTCGTTAATGAAAAAGCATTGACTTCCGAAGAATTGAGAGAACTGGCCGAAATGATCGAACAAAAAAACGATAAGTCATGAATCCGGAGTTGTTATATATATTGAAGGTGAATATCGCCCTGGGAGTATTTTATATCTTTTATTGGCTGTTATTGCAAAAAGATACATTTTATTTGTGGAAACGTTATTATTTCCTGGCGGCATTATTTCTGTCGCTCCTATTTCCTTTAGTCGATTTTTCCGGTTTTTTCTCCCCGGTGCAGGTTCAGACCATACAACAGATCACCCCACTTTTTCCGATCAACGTAAGCGGTGCAAATAAAGGTTTTTCCATGCAAGACGGCATCTTACTTGCGATCATAATCGGAAGTATAGTTTTACTTGTCCGCATGGGAATTCAATTGATCAGCCTGTGGAAAATTCATAGCAAATCGACTCCGGATGAAAATTTCAATGATTGTAAAATCAGAAAAATGTACACGATAACAAATCCGTTCTCATTTTTCCGGACGATCTATATTAATCCGGCGCTAAATGATGAAGATCTGAAAGCTATTTTGAATCACGAACAAATACATGTGTCGCAATGGCATTCAATTGACATTATGCTCTTTGAGACTATTTGCGCCCTTTGCTGGTATAATCCGTTAGTATGGCTACTCAGACATGCTATGAGGCAAAATATCGAATTTTATACTGATAAACAAATTCTGGAAGCCGGTTACGACAGGCGCCAATACCAACAGGAACTCCTGAAGGTTAGTCAGATACCAACTTACCTGAAAATTGCCAATAATTTCAATTTTAATCATTTAAAAAAACGAATTACAATGATGAACAAAAAAAAATCAAACCGGATGCAATTATTAAAGTTTGCTCTGGTAGTTCCTTTGTTTGCAGGAATGACTGTTTTAGCAAACAACAATGTATCTTTAATCAATCAGGATACAAAACTGACTGTTGAAGTCAAAAATAGTAATGCCGGGAAATTTGCCGTCGACAAATCTACTCACGATTTCAAAACCATCAAGGAAAAAGACGGAAAAGTAACGGCGATCTTCACATTTACCAATAATACGGATAAACCTGTTGTAATCACGAATGTCAAACCATCTTGTGGTTGTACAACCCCGGAATGGACAAAAGAACCCATCGCTCCCGAAAAACAAGGGCACGTAAAAGCCACCTACGATCCGGCAGGACGTCCGGGTCCTTTTGACAAAACAATCACAGTAGAAACTTCCGGAGATCCTTCTTCCATCGAACTCAGGATCAAGGGTAGTGTAGATATCAACTAATCGGATTTACCTTTCATAAAACAGATAATAGGGGGTGTGTCATTTGTGGCGTACCCCTTATTGCATCTGATAAATTCCTGTCGACGCCTCGTGGTTTATGGCTAACCAACATTCTGTTTTAGAAATATTTGATAAATTGAGATGTTTTGCATTACTTTGTATAATAATTTTAAAGCTACAATCTGATATGTCTATCAAAAAAATCATTTTAAGTGAAAATGAAATACCAACAGCATGGTATAACATCGTGGCGGATATGCCTAATAAACCCCTTCCACCGTTGAATCCTGCAACAAAGCAAGCTTTAAATCCGGAAGATCTGGAAAATGTCTTTGGCAAAGAGCTTATCCGGCAGGAAATGTCGCAGGATAAATGGATCGAAATTCCCGATGAAGTCAGGGATTTATACAAAATATGGCGTCCTACACCGCTGGTTCGTGCAACAGAATTGGAAAAAGCGCTCGACACTCCGGCTCGTATTTACTTTAAAAATGAAGGAGTAAGCCCTGTCGGTTCACATAAACTCAATTCAGCATTGCCCCAGGCTTATTATAATAAAAAGCAAGGTATTAAACGATTGACTACGGAAACGGGAGCCGGCCAGTGGGGCGCAGCTTTAAGTTTTGCCTGTAGTGTTTTCGGTTTGGGATTGGACGTTTTTATGGTAAAAGTAAGTTACGGGCAAAAACCTTACCGCCGGAGTATGATGCAAACCTGGGGAGCGGATGTCGTTGCCTCTCCCAGCAATCTGACCGAATCCGGAAGAAAGATACTGCAAAAAGACCCGAATAACTCCGGTAGCCTGGGAATTGCTATCTCCGAAGCTGTGGAAATGGCTGTTCGGGATCCGGAAACCAGATATACCCTCGGAAGCGTTTTGAATCACGTGATCCTGCATCAAACAGTCATCGGACTGGAGGCTGAAAAACAAATGGAAATAGCAGGAGAATTCCCGGATATTATAATTGGTTGCTTTGGAGGAGGTTCCAATTTCTCAGGGATAAGTTTTCCGTTCCTCCGCCACCAGTTGACAAAAGGTCAAAATGTGAGAATTATTGCTGCAGAACCTGCAAGTTGTCCTAAATTAAGTCGCGGTAAATTTGAATACGATTTCGGAGATACAGTCGGATTAACGCCACTTTTACCAATGTACACCTTGGGGCATGATTTCCAACCTGCTGATATTCACGCCGGAGGATTACGTTACCATGGCGCCGGAACTATTGTAAGTCAACTTTGTAAAGATGGATTTGTTGAAGTTCAGGATATTCCCCAGCTGGAGACTTTTGAAGCCGGAATGTTGTTTGCCAACACAGAAGGGATTATTCCTGCTCCCGAATCTACTCATGCTATCGCATCTGCTATCCGGGAAGCAAAAAAAGCAAAAGAAGAAGGAAAAGCAAAATCTATTCTATTCTGTCTTTCGGGACATGGACTGATTGATATGTCGGCCTACGACCAGTATCTGGCGGGAACAATGCGAAATTATGCATTGTCTGATGAGGAAATTTCCAAATCGACAGACAGTCTGGAAGCTATTGCATCAAGGTTCTTAATTTAGTTCCATCACCGACCGCCCCCAACGTAAAACGTATAACGTATAACGTATAACGTATAACGTATAACGTATAACGTAAAACGTAATATTTTTGGTAGTCTGGATATTTATTCCCAATTTTGAATCCAAAACAAAATTTGAATGAAACAATATCTTGATCTATTAGACCGTGTATTGTCGGAAGGAGTAAAAAAAGAAGACCGTACCGGCACCGGGACTTTAAGCGTTTTTGGCCATCAGATGCGATTTAATATGGAAGATGGTTTTCCCTTGCTGACTACAAAAAAAACACATCTCAAGTCAATTATACATGAACTGTTGTGGTTTTTAAAGGGAGATACAAACATCAAATACCTGACGGATAATGGCGTCCGGATATGGAACGAATGGGCCGGTGAAAACGGCGATTTAGGACATATTTATGGTTATCAATGGAGGTCTTGGCCCGATTATAACGGCGGACATATCGACCAGATCACAGACGTCGTTAATACAATCCGGAATAATCCGGATTCCCGACGGATCATCGTAAGTGCATGGAATGTAGGAGACCTGAACAATATGAACCTGCCTCCCTGTCATGCTTTTTTCCAATTTTATGTAGCAAACGGGAAACTCAGCCTGCAACTCTATCAACGTAGCGCCGATATTTTTCTGGGAGTCCCGTTCAACATTGCATCTTACGCTCTGTTACTGAAAATGATGGCCCAGGTAACCGGACTTAAAGAAGGAGATTTTGTGCATACTTTCGGGGATGCTCACATCTATACCAACCATCTGGAACAGGTGAAATTACAGTTAAGCCGCGAACCCCGGAACTTACCGGACATGAAAATCAACCCGGATGTAAAAAGTATCTTTGAGTTCCAATTGGAAGATTTTCAGTTGGAAAACTACGATCCACATCCACATATCAAAGGAGAAGTCGCCGTATGATCATTTCCATCATTGTTGCAATTGCAAAGAATAACGAAATAGGGCGGGGAAACGATCTTCTCTGGAGATTGCCTGCGGAACTGAAACGCTTCAAAGAACTGACAACAGGGCATACCATCATTATGGGCAGGAATACTTTTGTATCTCTTCCCGGAGGAGCTCTTCCCAACAGAAGAAACATTGTCCTGAGTAGAAATACCGGCGTTTCTTACGAAAACTGCGAAGTTTATACCTCTCTGGATGCTGCATTAATTAAAACGATCAATGAAGAGGAAATTTTTATTATCGGAGGAGGGCAAATCTACCGCCAGGTTTTGCCTTTAGCCGACAAACTATACCTGACCCGGGTGCACGCAGAATTTCCGGATGCAGATACCTTTTTTCCGGCAATCAACTGGTCGGAATGGCAGGAAACTTCCCGTGAGACCCGGCCGGCCGATGAGAAGAATCCCTATTCGTTTACTTTTTATGAGTTTGAACGGGTTTGATCTTCAACCCACTTCCGTGCATTCACAAATCATAGTTTTCTGAAAAATCGATCTTTTCTTAATTTCTTATCTCGGGAAATTGAAAAAAGGATATAATCAACTCGTCCAACGATAAGATTTTCAGGTATAGAGCCAAATAAACGGGAATCTGTGGAAAAGCATCTGTTATCCCCAATTGCAAAATAGTAATTATTAAAAAATTTACCGGTTATTGAATCGGAATTTTCAGTATCCTTTTTTTCATATTGCCTGTACGAATTTATATAAGCAACATCGTCATTCTCATAGCCGATGTATGGGACGATAAAAGAATTAAAATTGCCACAAACATCTGATTCTGATATTTCTTGTCCAACCGCAATTTCCAACCATTTTTTCTGTTGCCCAGTTAGATAAATTATTTTTTCAGACATTTTTTTCCGAATGCGATCCTCTCTGTACGGAATGCCTAAACTGTCGACAAGGGATGAAAAATCAAGATTTTTATTTTGGCTCTTAGAATAATTTAAGGTGTATTGTTTTTTAACAAAAGGATGTATTTCCGATGTACTGCCGTTAACAATGACATTGGATGAATTTATTGAAATGGTATCTTTCGCTAGAGCAACACAACGTTTTACCAAATAATACTGATAATTCATGGGATCATTCAGAACAATTATATCTCCTCGTCTAATTTTGCTGAAATTTATGAATCTTTTTTTTGACGGAAGCATTTTTTGAATTTCTGAAATTTTCTCATTTGAAAGGAATAAAAGCGGGAAAAAATTCAACCATGGAATATCAAGTGTAGATTTGGGGATCCGACCGCCATACGGCAACTTATTTTTTTTCTTTACATCCGGTCAATAAACTCAATATTACAATTATAATCAATTTGAAATTCCTCGAAATTCAAAGAATTTCAAACTGATTATTAAAATTAACAAACGACGAAACAGTCTTTATTGATTCCAGTGAGGATTCCGCCACTATCTGTTAAAGGGAACCAACAACCTTACCGCAGCTATTTCCAACTATCTTCACTCCGTCTTCTAAATAAATTATGATAGCACAAACGCTGTCATCAGATTGATCGCAATGTGATTCGCCTGCATTAAAGCAACATTTTGCAACACCAATTCCCCATTTTTTGCTTTTTCACTTTTGAAAGAAAAATTAAATGCCAATAGAGCGACAGCAAATAAACTCAATAATAATTTTGTTTTCATAAAAAATATAAATTAGTAAAACAACAACATACATCATGAAATATACGTTGTAATATAAAATTATTTAGTGTGAATTCTTCATTTTATCAACGATTTCTTTTATATTAAAGACAACGACCATAGGATTATCAGCTTCGTCTATCGCAATAGCATATATATTTTGATCGTCAGGACTAACTGTAATTCGCTTTAAATCCACGTCCGATTGTAATTCAAATCTTTTCGATCCATCCCAACTCACAACCCGTATAATATTCCCATAACTGTAATTTTTTTCCTTGATTTGCCTTCCGGAAAATATAGCATATATAAAATTATCAGACGCTGCTATACTAGAATATCCTTGCCTGGATTCTTTCGTAAATGCAGCTTGAGTCAAATTCTCCATTTCGAAAACATAAATGTCACTAGGAAGAAATCCTTGATGTGACCAAACTAATTTTGGAGCGGAAATCTTGCTTATATCAAAAATATCAATCATTTCTGCCGAGTAAGAGGCTAATGCCAATTTTGAAGCATCATTGCTTAAAATAAAATCAGAGGCGTACAATTTCACATATCCATAATCGGATAATTCTTCATACATCTTGGGCGGATAATCTCCTACAAAATTGATCAAATTGCCATCAAAATTCATCAATACAACTCGTCCTCTTGGATCCCTACTTTCGCCGACTAAACAATCCTTTCCAATTAAAAGTTTATCAAATAAAACCGTAGAAGAATCTTTTTGATAGAGGCCTAGGTATTTAGAATAGTCATAAATCGCGTCCGGATTAAAAGTGGATTGAGAACTTTTTTTTATGTTAAATTCCAAAAATCTTTTTCGAAAAAGGTCATACACATAAATATTATTATTGGTTACAGACGCATGCAAACCTCCAACAGCTGAAATCTCTTCCGGACCATTACCTTTAGTTAGAAATTTTTCTCCTACATTTCCATAAATATCATATAGTTCCATGAGAGGCACTCCGTCCTTGTTTGCTATTACAAGAATTGAATCATGCAATAAAATATCCCATGGATCCAATAATAAGTCTTCATTAAGAAGAATTTGCTTTTCGATTTTAAATAAATCTTTCGAAAAAATGATTTATCTTCCTGACGACTGCAACTTGTTATACTTATCAAAAAAACAAAAAACAAAAAATAAAAATATCTTTTCATGACTTTGAAGTGAAATTAATATTATTGATACGTTGTAACCATAGGACCCGTACTCTGTCCTATAACATTTCCCGCGGATGTAACCACTGTTAAAGTGCAGGCATCGTTATTTTGAGCTTCACAAATTGTTTCAAATGCATTTGCTTGCATCAAAGCAATGTTTTGCAGAGTCAATCCCTCCATTCTTCATATTCAGGTACATATTTTTATATATGCTGACGGAAGTTTCATAATTTTGATTGTTATACTCCTCAACAGCTATGCTTTATCTTGTTAATAAGCACATTAAACGCCACCCACACAGAGAGTAGCAGTACAATACCCTGAAAATAAAATTCCTTGGAAGAATTTATACCAAACATCAATTTGGATGAAACGATATAGATGTCAAGCAATAACAAACAGATAAATACCAATGATATATATCTGCTTAGTTTGTGGCATTTTATATGGTCAACTATAAACACATGCATGTCTAAACTTCTTTGATTTTAGAACAAATGTGCCGCAAAGGTAGTGGAAATTGTGAAATCTGTAAGTAAAATGTTGAAAAAATCCCTACTCATTTACTTTTTATGAGTTTGAACGGGTTTGATCTTCGACCCACTTCCGTGCATTCACAAACGCTTCGACCCACGGGGTTATCTCATCCGACAATGCTCTGTCCGCCGGATAATTACCGCATTGCCAGGGGAACACAGATCTTTCAAGGTGAGGCATCATCGCCAGGTGGCGTCCGTCTTTTGAGCAGATACCTGCTACGGAATAGTCCGAACCATTCGGATTGCCCGGATATTCGGCATAATTATATTTTGCTATAATATTGTATTTAGATTCTTCGTAAGGAAAACTGAACTTTCCTTCACCATGTGCAACCCAGATACCCAGTTTATTCCTGGATAATGAGCCGAACATCACGGATTTATTCCTTGGGATCTCTACCGTAATAAACTCAGATTCAAATTTATGGGAATCATTGTGAAGCATTTTTGCTTTTCTCTTATGTTCCGGATGTACCAGATCCAATTCCACCATCAACTGGCAACCATTGCAAATGCCTAAACTCAAGGTATCTTTCCGTTTATAAAAGCGTTCTAGTGCATTTTTCGCTCTTCCATTATAACGGAACACTCCCGCCCAGCCTTTCGCTGAACCCAGGACATCGGAATTGGAAAATCCTCCGCAAAAGACAATCATATTCACATCATCCAGCGTTTCACGCCCTGATGCCAGATCCGTCATATGCACATCTTTTACATCAAAGCCTGCCAGATAAAGCGAATAAGCCATTTCACGTTCTCCGTTAGTTCCTTTTTCCCGGATGATTGCGGCTTTGACTCCCGACGATTTTTGACGGTCGGCAGAAAGTCCGTATTGTGCTAACTGTCCTGAAAAATTCGTATTGAAACGGAATTGTAAAGCCTGGTTTTTATAGTTCTCAAAACGTGCTTTCGCCAGTTTTACCGGAGTTTGAGAACGTTCCAAAAGATACGATGAATGAAACCACACATCGCGCAAATCATTTATATCTAAAGAAAAATTCGTAACATTCTTTTTGACTCTGATCTCACGTTTCTGAATTATTTTTCCAATAACGGCGAATGCGACCCCCTGTTCATTAAGGAAAGTTTCAACCGACTTTTTATCCTGAACCTGAATGATAATTCCGGGATTTTCGCTGAACAGAATTTTAATCAGATCTTTTTCTTTTATTTTATCCAGATTCAGTTCAAGGCCTCCTTCGACATTAGCAAAACACATTTCCAATAATGTCGTAATCATACCACCCGCAGAAATGTCGTGTCCTGCAAGGATTTGCCCTTTTTCAATCAATTCCTGAACAGTATTAAACGCCGTTGCAAAATATTCGGCATCCTTCACCGTCGGAACTTCAGCACCCAGTTTATTGATAGACTGGGCAAAAGCAGAACCTCCCAATTTTAACTGATCGAAAGAAAAGTCAATATAATAAATTTCTGTCCCACGTTTATTTTTGATAACGGGAGAAACAATCTTACGGATATCCGAGACTTCAGCTCCGGCAGAAATAATTACCGTTCCGGGAGAAAAAACCTTCTCTTCTCCATATTTCTGAGTCATAGACAATGAATCTTTTCCTGTAGGAATATTTATTCCCAATGCGCAGGCAAAGTCGGAACAAGCTTCAACAGCTTTATACAGACGGGCGTCTTCTCCTGAATTTTTACATGGCCACATCCAGTTCGCACTCAAAGAAATACTCTTAATATGATCTTTCAATGGGGCAAAAACAATGTTGGTCAATGATTCTGCAATAGCCAATATCGACCCTGCCGCCGGATCGACCAAAGCGGCTTGCGGTGCATGCCCGATAGAAGTTGCAATCCCTGCTTTTCCACGATAATCCAGCGCCACGGCGCCCAAATCGCTTAAGGGCAACTGAATTTCACCCTGGCATTGCTGACGGGCTACTTTCCCTGTAACCGAACGGTCTACTTTGTTGGTTAACCAGTCTTTACATGCAACAGCTTCGAGCTGTAACACATTTTCCAGGTATTTTACAAGCTGTTTTTCATCGTATTTCAACGAATCGAACGACTCGGATATGGTCTGATCGTTCATTACCGTCCGGGGCGGTTTTCCAAAGAAATCTTCCAAACGAAGATCCAAAGGTTTTTGACCGTCTTTTTGTTCGAATGTAAATTGCATATCTCCGGTAGTTTCTCCTACTACGTACATCGGAGAACGTTCACGTTCGGCAATTTTACGGACCCGTTCAATATCTTTTGATTCGAGCAACAGACCCATACGTTCCTGGCTCTCATTACCGATAATCTCTTTTGCAGACAGAGTCGGGTCTCCGACAGGGAGTTGCGACATGTCAATTTTCCCTCCGGTAGTTTCTACCAATTCGGAAAGGCAGTTAAGATGTCCGCCTGCGCCGTGATCATGAATGGAAACAACGGGATTATGTTCCGATTCGGCAAGCGTGCGAATGACATTCGAAGCTCGTTTCTGCATTTCCGGGTTAGCCCGCTGAACGGCATTCAGCTCAATTCCGCTGGAATATTCACCGGTATCCACTGAAGATACAGCGCCACCACCCATTCCGATGCGATAATTATCACCTCCCAGTACGACAACTTGTTCTCCTGCTTTCGGATCGCCTTTCAAGGCATCGCGTTTAGCGCCGAAACCAACTCCTCCGGCAAGCATAATTACTTTATCGTAAGCAAACTTTTTACGGTTCTCTTCATGTTCAAATGTGAGTAATGAACCACAAATAAGAGGTTGTCCGAATTTATTCCCAAAATCCGAAGCTCCATTGGAAGCTTTTACTAGAATTTGTTCCGGAGTCTGATACAACCATTTCCGGGGTTTTAGTCCTTTCTCCCAACTCCTGTCATTTTCAGTCCTGGGATAAGAGGTCATATAAACAGCCGTTCCCGCTATCGGAAGAGACGCTTTTCCTCCTCCAAGACGGTCGCGTATCTCCCCTCCCGTACCGGTTGCCGCACCATTGAACGGTTCTACTGTTGTTGGAAAATTATGTGTTTCCGCTTTCAATGAAATAACCGTTTCTATCGGTTTCACCGAGAAAAAGTCCGGTTTATCACCCGAAACCGGAGCAAATTGTTCCACAACAGGCCCCTGATTAAAAGCGACATTATCCTTATATGCCGAAATCAGCATATTCGGGTTTACTTTAGAAGTTTTTTTGATCAATTGAAATAACGTGCTTTCTTTTTCTTTACCATCAATCACGAAAACTCCATTGAAAATTTTATGGCGACAGTGCTCCGAATTCACCTGTGAGAAACCAAACACCTCACTATCGGTCAATTTTCTTCCTAAACGTTCGGTCACATGATTCAGGTAATTAATTTCATCCGGATTTAACGCCAGGCCTTCTTTTTGGTTATAAGAAGCAATATCATCTATCCGGACGATCGGATCCGGTTTTTTATTGATCGTGAAAACATCCTGTCCAATGCCGTTGTAGATTCGTTGAAGCATCGGATCATGTCCCGCATCTTTCCCTTTTACGACGAAAAATTCTTCCATACGGGTAATTCCTTCGACGCCCATATTTTGCGTAATTTCAACAGCATTTGTACTCCATGGAGTAATCATTTCCCGCCGGGGACCAACGAACCAGTTATCGATGTGGGTTTTTGCAACCAATTGTGCATTACTAAAAAGCCATACAAGCTTATCCGTATCTTCCCTTGACAATTTGTTGATTGTGTCGACTGCAATAATTGTTTTTGCCTTCGTTTGAAAGAAAAGAATCATATTGATAATAAAGGTGTTAAATTGAGGACACAAAGATACCGATTTTTCAGATAAAAACCAAAAAAAACGTTCTTAGTACCGGCTAACCTGTTTCACTCCTTTTACGGCCTTGATTTTTTTGATCAGCAAGTTCATGGCGTCCGTATTATTGAGCATTACGGTTATGTTTCCCTGAAATACCCCATCTGCAGAATCTATATTAATTGCACGGATAGAGACTCCATTTTCTTTGGAAATAACAGATGTTATATTTGTTACGATTCCAATATCATCACGACCTATTATCCGGAGAGTAACAGGGAGGTTGGCTCCGGATTTCCCCGACCAGCGGGCTTTGACCACCCGGTAGCCAAAACGGCTGAACATAGCAGGGGCGTTAGGACAATTCATCCGGTGGATTTTTATCCCCTGGGAAGAAATAAATCCAAAAATATCATCTCCATATATGGGGGTGCAACATTTTGCCAACTTATATTCGACTCCTGTAAGATTTTGGTCGATCACCAGTACATCTTCTTTCGTCGACATCTCCTCGGCAGGAATTACCGCATGATAATTTTCGATGCTGCGTTCGGAATGTTCCGTTAATTCTTTTTCTTTTTTGTCAAGATCCAAATATTGATCGATTACGGAATTGACGTCCAACTTTTCATTTGCAATATCCGTATAAAAATCCGTCACCATTTTGTACCCTTTTTTCTTGATCAAACGCATCAAAACAGCGTCATCTTCCTCTATTTTCCGGTTCTTGAACCTCCGGTAAAGCAATTCTTTGGCAAATTCCACCTGTTTGGAAGCCTGCTCTTTAAGTGACTGCTTGATTTTTACACGGGCTTTGGATGTCACCACAAAATTCAACCAATCCTGTTTGGGATTCTGGTTCGGTGAAGTCTGGATCTCTACCTGGTCACCACTGCGTAATTTGTACTTGATGGATACATTTTTCCCGTTAACCCGGCCGGATACACATTTTGAACCTATTTTCGTGTGTATTGCAAATGCAAAATCAAGGACGGTTGCATCTTTAGGCAGTTTAAATAAATCGCCTTTGGGAGTAAATGCAAAGATTTCTTCATCATAAAGATCAAGTTTGAAATCATGGATAAGGTCTGAAGGAGGAGTATCCTTATTTTCGAGAACTTCCCGTACACTTTCGAGCCATTCATCCAATCCGCTTTCTCCTTTAACGCCTTTGTATTTCCAGTGGGCAGCCAAACCACGCTCGGCGACTTCATCCATCCGCCTGGTACGGATCTGCACTTCCACCCAACGCTCCAGAGGCCCCAGCACCGTGGCATGCAACGACTCATAACCATTGCTCTTGGGGATGGACAACCAGTCTTTCATTCTTTTAGGATTCGGTTGATACATGTCCGTTATTACCGAATAAACCTGCCAACATTCGGCCTTTTCTTTTTCTGATGGGGTATCCAGCACTACACGGATCGCAAAAAGGTCGTAGATGGATTCAAATTCTATTTTTTGTTTCAATAATTTATTCCGGATGGAATGGATTGATTTCGTCCGTCCCTTGATATCGAAACTCAGCCCCATTTCCCGGAGTTGTTTTTCTACCGGAGCAATAAATCCTTCAATATACTGATCCCGGGAACGTTTGGTCTCATTTAATTTCCCGGCGATATAATCATACATTTCCCGGTCTTGTATCTTCAGGGATAAATCTTCCAGTTCCGATTTTATTTTATATAAACCCAGTTTATGGGAAAGGGGAGCATAAAGATATGAAGCCTCCGCTGCAATTTTCACCTGATGTTCTTCATTCTTTAATTTCTTTGAATTACGCATCAGGAAAAGCCTGTCGGCAATCATAATCAGGATCACACGCACATCTTCGGCAAAAGAAATCAGTAATTTCCGGAAATTTTCGGTTTCAATAGCCGCATTCATCACATACAATTCATGCGTTTTTATCAAGCCTTTAACAATACCCGACACATCAAATCCAAATGTTTTCTCGATATCTTTCAGTTCCAGTTTACCTTCCATCACCAGGTTGAAAAGCAAAATCGAAAGGATGGATGCACGTTTTAAGCCGATTTCATCCGACACGATAAGTGCAGTATGCATGTTCCTTAACCATAAATTAAAGCCATACATATCCCGTGATACGACTCCGGACGCGACTGCTACCCGGTTAATAAGCCGGCGCAAATTCCCGATGTCATCTTTAGAGAGAGAATCTCCTGCCGATCGTAATAACCGGCGGTACAGGCGTACAAGCTCTCTACGCTCTTCTATTGAAAAAATTACAGCTTCCATGATTATTTCGCAGTAAAATTACTAACAAATCCTTTGTTTTTAAACATGATTTCCATAAATTTGCAAAAAAGATAACTATTTTACAATTTTAAAGACATGCTTAATTCATCTGATCTGACATTATTAGACCAAAAAGGAATCTCTATTTCCCAAATAGAAGAACAATTAGAACATTTCAAAAAGGGATTTCCATATCTCTCCATAGCGGCGTCCGCCTCCGTTGAAAAAGGGATCATGCATATCTCCGGAGACGAACAAAGTCAATACCTTAATGAATGGGAATCTTATTGCGAACAAAACAAGCAAATATTGAAATTTGTTCCGGCATCAGGAGCTGCAAGCCGGATGTTCAAAGACCTGTTTGAGTTTATGGATGCTTCATATCGCGAACCTCAAACTCCATTTGAAAAGAAATTCTTCGATGAAATCGACTGCTTTGCATTTTTCGATTCATTAAACAAGGTTTGTATCGAAAATGAAAGGAAAGATATAAAACAATTGATATCAGAAGGGTATTACAAAACTATTGTAGCCAATTTGCTTCATTCCAAAGGGCTTAACTATGGTTCAATGCCCAAAGGCTTGCTGGAATTCCATCGTTATCAGGAAGGATCACGTACCGCAATGGAGGAACACCTGGCAGAAGGAGCTATGTATGCGAGTAATAAAATGGGAACGGTCAATCTCCATTTCACGGTATCACCCGAACACCGGATACTTTTTCACGGTGTCGTCAAAAACAAAAAAGCCTTTTATGAAAAAAGATTCGGAGTAAAATATAATGTCAGTTTCAGTGAACAAAAATCAGCTACCGATACTCTGGCTGTGGACGAAAATAACTGTCCTTTCAGAGAAAACGGACAAATGGTGTTTCGTCCGGGAGGACATGGCGCACTGATTCAAAACTTAAATGATTTGGATGCCGACGTGATTTTTATTAAGAATATAGATAATGTTGTTCCGGATCATTTCAAGCAGGCTACGATACAATATAAACGATTGATCGCCGGAGTTTTAGTTAATATTCAACGGAAAATGTTCAATTATTTGTATCTGATTGAGTCAGGCAAGTATACGCATGACCAATTGATGGAAATGCTCTATTTTCTGCAAACAGACCTCTGCATTAAAAATCCGGAGACAAAAATGCTGGAAGATGTTGAACTGGTTCTCTATATCAAATCAAAGTTGAACCGTCCTTTGCGGGTATGCGGGATGGTTAAAAACGAGGGAGAACCAGGAGGAGGGCCGTTTCTGACGGTAAATCAGGATGGCGCTACCTCGCTCCAGATACTGGAAAATTCTCAGATTGACCTCAAAGACCCTGCAAAAAAAGAATTATTTGATAAAGGGACTCATTTCAATCCGGTTGACTTGGTATGCGCCATCAAAAACCATCATGGAGAAAAATATCAACTGCCACACTATGTTGATAAAAACACCGGATTTATTTCCGGCAAATCCAAAAATGGTAAAAATCTGAAAGCCATGGAATTACCCGGTTTGTGGAATGGCGCCATGTCCGATTGGAATACTATTTTTGTGGAGGTTCCAGTCGAAACATTCAATCCGGTGAAAACGGTCAATGATTTGTTGAGACCGGAACACCAATAATGATCGGCAGCTAATGATCAGCAGCCCCAATTTTCCCGGTCAAGATTCCGGTAATTAATTGCTTCACCCAAGTGGTGAGACTGAATGTTTTCCAATCCTTCCAAATCTGCAATTGTTCGTGCAACCCTGAGAATACGGTCGTATGCTCTGGCGGAAAGACTTAATTTTTCCATTGCTATTTTCAATCGCTGTAAACCGGATTCATCAGGACGGGCATGTTTGTGTAACAGGCGGGTATGCATCTGGGCATTACAGTAAATCCCCTTTTCACCGGCAAATCTCTGTTCCTGAATCTGACGCGCCTCAATTACCCGTCGACGGATTGCTTCACTCGATTCGGAAGGCCGGACATCCGATATTTTCTCAAAAGGAACCGGAACGATCTCTATCTGGATGTCAATCCTGTCCAGTAATGGTCCGGAAACCCGGCTCAGGTACTTTTGCACCTGCATCGGAGAACAAACACAGGCCCGTTCCGGATGATTGAAATATCCGCAGGGACAAGGATTCATAGATGCAATCAGCATGAAGCCCGCAGGATATTCAACCGAAAATTTAGCCCTCGAAATCGTTATTTTCCGGTCTTCCAAAGGTTGACGCATCACTTCAAGTACCAAACGAGGAAATTCGGGCAATTCATCCAGAAACAAAACGCCATTGTGAGACAAACTGATCTCTCCCGGTTGGGGATATGAACCTCCACCAACCATAGCTACCGTCGATATGGAATGGTGGGGACTTCGAAAGGGTCTCACAGCGATCAAAGAGCCATTATGTGTTATTTTTCCGGCAACAGAATGTATTTTGGTCGTTTCGAGACTTTCACTGAGGGTCAGCGGAGGTAAAATAGACGGAATACGCTTGGCCAACATTGACTTTCCCGCTCCCGGAGGACCGACAAGGATCAAGTTATGTCCTCCTGCACAAGCCACTTCCATCGCCCGTTTTACATTCTCTTGTCCTTTTACGTCCGAAAAATCCCATTCAAACTGCGATTGACCTGCATAGAAATCTTTACCTGCATCTATTTTGACAGGATCAAGTTGTATCTCATCATTGAAAAACCGTATCACCTGCCCGATATTATCCATCCCATAAACATCAAGACCTTCCACAACAGCGGCTTCCAATGCGTTCTTTCCCGGCAGGATAATCCCTTTAAAACCGGCCTCCTTCGCCTTTATCGCTATGGGTAATACTCCCCGTATCGGTTGAAGTGCACCGTCCAACGACAATTCCCCCATCATTATATAATCCCCGATTTTATCGGCTTTTATTTTCTCCGCCCCGGCAAGTATACCTATCGCCAACGGCAAATCGTAGGAAGCCCCTTCTTTCCGGATATCAGCAGGAGCCATGTTTACTAAAATCTGATTCCTTGGAAATTTATATCCATTTTCACTTAGCGCAGATGTAATTCGTTCGTGAGACTCTTTAATACTGACATCAGGTAATCCGACCAAATAGAAACGAACCCCTTTTGTACAATTAACCTCAATAGTAATGACGATGGCATTAACACCTTGCAGAGCTGCAGCATAGACTTTTACGAGCATAATTAAAGTTTTAAGTTTTAAAGTTCTAAGTTTTAAAGTTCTAAGTTTATACGACACCGGTCGCCTCACTTCAACATTTTTTCTATATCTGCCAGGGCTTCTTTTATTAACGGTAAAAGCCCCTCGGCGTTTTGTATGAAGTTGGATTCAATCTCTCCTTTATTACTGAAAGTAAAGTAGAAGTTATACATGGGTATGACCGGCGGTTTTCCTTCCGCTTCCATTTGATTTTCTTTCGTTACTTCTTCCATTTTTTTCTGGTGATACAAAGCAATCCACTCATCCTGTGCTTTCATCATGTGGTATATGCCCCAAATCAACCGCAACAGTTCCTTGTCGGATATGAAACGCATGTTTCCGGAGGTTTTAAATATCTCGAAAGCATCGTACATATATCCGTAATACGGTATTTCATGGAAAACACTCCAGTATTGTTGTATGGTATCCTGATGGAGTGTCTTTTCATCGTGCGCCGATATATAGTGGATATAGTGCTTCGTTTTTTCCATTGTAACTATCAAATTATCAATGATAATACAGTTGTCCTCCATTTCCTGTTTCAGGATGTTCAAATAAAGCGCCGTGTCCTTTTTTTCATTGCGGTAGTTAAGTTCGCTTTGCACCCATAACGTCACGGCAATGCTGGCCACAACTATCGAAAAGTCCCGAAAATATCTTGCGGCTTTTTTAAACTGCTTTTTTATATTCGTTCTGTTCATAATATGGTTACAACCTTCTTTATGCTGTCGGTCGATAAATTCCGTCCGACAATAATACTTTCTCTGTTGATCAATATGTTGGAAGGGATTTTCGTAATGTTATAAAGCGACACCATGTCGGAACTCCAACCGTCGGTATCTACCACTTGTTCCCATACCATTTTTTTGTCTTTCACCACACTCCTCCAGGCAGCGCTATCCTGATCCAGAGATATAGTCAGCATTTCCAGTTTATCTTTGTTTATTTCTTTGTGAAGTGCAACCAGGTCTTCATTATCTTTGTCGCAGGTTTCGCACCAGGATGCGGCAAAAGTAAGCAAAAAATATTTTCCACTATAAGAATCCAACTGTATGGAATCCTTACTTGTGCCTAATACCATAAAATCGGGGGCCTTTGCTCCCGGTTCCGTCAACAGCAG
Organism: Dysgonamonadaceae bacterium; assembly: GCA_031267385.1. Lineage (GTDB taxonomy): Bacteria > Bacteroidota > Bacteroidia > Bacteroidales > Azobacteroidaceae > BNXB01. Next base: position 28,555 of record JAIRZF010000323.1, read on the forward strand.
TTTATCGTTTACTCTCACAAGCTTTTTATATAACTCATTTTGAGTAATATCACCTGTAATTTTTGACAGGTAAGTCTGCGTTTGTTTCGGATCATTTTCATCCATCAGATAATCCTGTATCAACACAAGGCTTGCAATGGAAGCCGGATGATCACTGATAAATTTCTCTGCTTTATCTCTTAATTGATGATCGACATTCAATATTTTTGATTCGTAATCCGAATAATTTAATTTTGTATCCAAACTATCGCTCTCCTCAATATCTGAAGAGTATTGATCTGTCAATTTCCTTTTTTCCTTGAGTAAAGACTTATTTTCCGTTTTGAAATTCGCCAGAAGATCATTGACTTCACTTCCTCCGGCAATAATCAGTTCAGGGTATTTGACGTCCCCGGCAATTGAGATCTTATCACGATTCCGAGCCCAGACGGTAGTCCAGACATTTCCTTCTTCCATATACAACACAACAGGTACTTGCTGACCGGAACTTCCTGAATACAGGAATTTCCCATCGGCTTCTGCCTGAACGGTATCTACGCTCATCACTCCTTCGCCGGCGTTTGAAACGACAATGTACAAAGAAGCATTCTGTAAACCTGTTATCTTTCCTTCAATTACATAACTTTCCTTCCCTGTGCAGGAAAAGAAAAACAGCATGATCAAAGTTATATATAGAATTTGTTTCATCTTCTTGCCTACTATAACGATTAGAGATCGAGCCGGTAAAGGTAATTATATTATATTAATATTTTATAACAAATTTGTTAATTTTTTTCAACCCTAATTCTGGCGTCAACAGCAATGATTCCGTTCTCAGTTGCTAACAACGGATTAATATCCAATTCTTTAATCTCAGTTGCAAACCGGAGTAATGCGGATAAACGAACAATAATTTCAGCAAATTGATATTCGTCAACTCCTTTTTGTCCGCGCGCACCCCGAAAAACTTTGTATCCTCTGAGAGAACGGATCATTGAAAGAGCTTCTTCCATAGCAAGCGGAGCCAAACCGGACGCCACATCCTTGAAAATCTCGACAAAAATACCTCCCAAACCGCAAAGTACAATATGTCCGAATTTTTCTTCGTACTTCGAACCGATAAACAGTTCCCGGCCTTTCAACATCGGCTGAACCATAACGGCTTTAGCATCAGGGATATTCATCAATCTTTCAAATTCAATGGCCAGATGCTCTTCCGAACGAATATTCAAAACAACTCCGCCGACATCCGATTTATGGATCGGGCCAACACATTTGGCCACAACAGGATAATGAACTTTCCCGGAAAACTCGCGAATTTTTTCCCAATCATCGGATACAAGTTCCGGCACGAACGGGATACCCGCCGCTACAAATAATTCCTGTACAAAATTTGGAGCAACATAACCGGACTCCGGAATTCCATCAATAATACGACGTATCTTGGGAATATCCACCCCTTTTAACACAAGATTATTAGCTAACGGGCGTGGGGTTTGGATTATTTTTGTCAAGGCTGTAGCCAACCCGACTTCATCACTAAAATTCACATGCCCTTTTTTGACAAAAAAATCCGTTTCGTCCCAAGCGGTCGCTACTGAAGGTAAAATCGGGAAAATAGGTTTTTCACACAAGCTCATCTTTTGATCTAAAACATCATACGCTTCATAAACGCGTGTCAAACCGGGGCTACCGAAAATAACCGCGATTCCATCGACATTTTCGAACTTTTTATCGCAATATTCAATTGCAATATTCAAATGCTCAGGTCCTCCGGTTCCCAGAATATCGATCGGATTATTGACGGATGTTCCCGGGAGCAACCGTGTTTTCAATTCCTCGGCCTCCGGCGTACCGGATAATCGTGGAACTTCCATTCCTCCTTTTGCCAAAGCGTCGGTCAAAATTACGGCAGGGCCTCCGGCATGAGTGACGATCGCAATATTTTTTCCTTTCAATTCTTTCAAAGTGAACACTGCCGCAACCGTTGCTAATTCTTCCCGGCTGAAACAACGTACAATTCCGGCTTTACGGAAAAGGGCTTCCACAGCCAAATCCGGATTGGCCATAGCGCCGGTATGTGAAGACGCCGCACGACTTCCCGATTCGGAACTGCCGGATTTAATTGCAGCAATACGACATCCTTTACTGATAAGGGAACTGGTATGTTCGAGTAATTTATCCGGATCTTTTATACTTTCGATGTAAAGTAATTTAATTTTCGGATCAGTCTCGGGATCAAAATACCTGTCCATGTGTTCCAACACATCCTCCACCGAAATCTGAGAACCATTCCCTATCGACCAGACAGAGTTAAAACGCAATCCCATACGCATGGAAGATTCCATGATAAATAAAGCCGTTCCCCCTGAACTGGAAATCATATCAACACCGAAAGGATCCATTTCCGGGATCGGCAATGTAAACAAACTGTGATGATAACGATTCAGTAAACCGATACAGTTCGGGCCTATCAAACTAGCTCCTGCTCCATTGATTACTTTCACTATTTCTTTTTCCAGCTTTCCACCGTCTTCCGTTTCTTCTCCGAATCCTGCGGTAAACATGATAAAAGCTTTAACTCCTTTTTTTTCCGCTAAAACAGTTACGGTTTCAAGACAAGCCGCCGCCGGAATTGCTATAATCGCCAAATCTGTCTGAGGGATTTTAGAAACACTGGAATAACTTTTCAGTCCTTGTACCTCTTTCTCCTTTGGATTCACAACATATAGTTCACCGGCAAATTTACCGTTAATCAGGTTTCTTACGCAATTTCCGCCCGGCTTGGATGTTGTGTTAGAACCTCCCACAACCACAATACTCCTCGGATTAATCAATTCTTTGTTAATCATGCTATTTTGAATTTTAGGGTGTTTATTCCAAGACAAAATTAGCTAAATATTTCAGACAAAAAAGAGTTTAATCTGAGAAAAAACAGGAGTTTCAACTGCTTGAAAAAGCACATTCTCAGCGAATTAGGCTCTTTTATTTTAAATTGAAAACGGAAAGATAGTTTATTTTGAAAACCATTAGAAAACGTGAGATTTTTCGATTATTTATTCATATCAAAAAAAATTACATTTCACACAAATTTCACAGATGACACAAATAAAATAGCAGTGAAATCTGTGAAATCCAGGTGAAACTATTACCTTTGTCCAAGATATTATAAATAAATGCCCGGATCATGAAAACTTTTTTAATTTCCTGTTTTGTATTAGTTTCTTCCTTGTCTTTATATGCACAAAAAACGATCGACCTCTTCAATGGTAAAGACCTCAGTAACTGGGGATTTATCCTGCAAGACAACCAACCGGATACCGGAGTTTTTTCAGTCAGGGAGGGTGTCATTCACATTACGGGAACTCCTTTCGGATACATGTATACAAAAGAAAAATACAGTGATTTCCGCTTGCATGTGGAATGGAGGTGGCCACAAGAAGCAAACAACAGTGGTATTTTCCTCTTTGTGCAAGATGATAACAAGGTGTGGCCTAATGCCATAGAATGTCAGTTAAAAGCAGGAAATGCAGGTGATCTCGTATTGCTTGGCGGTTCGGATCTTGCAGAATTTAAAACAAAACCGGGAGAAGAACGCCCGAAATTCCCGATGGTCAAAAAATTCAATCCTACTCCTGAAATGGCTGCCGGAGAATGGAATAATGCCGATATTATCTGTAAAGACGGGTCTATTACAGTGTATATAAATGGAGTACTTCAGAATAAAGGGACAAAATCCATGCATAAATCAGGTCACATCGGATTACAAAGCGAAGGAAAAGACGTTCAGTTCAGAAATGTACGATTAACAAATGATTAAATTGTCATCTTGCAATTTTTGTAGTATATTTGCACGTTTTGAAAAACTTCAATTAGATAGAAACAAATGTCAATAGTAATAAAGGAAGTTGAAACCAGACAGGAACTTAAAGAGTTCGTGAAATTTAATATCAAGCTATACAAAGATTGCCCTTATCATGTACCGGGCTTGATATACGATGAAATGATGACCCTCGACAGGACAAAGAATCCTTCATTTGATTTTTGCGAAACTAAATATTTTCTGGCATACAAAGACGGCGTGATAGCCGGCCGTATTGCCGGAATAATCAATCATAAGGCAAATAAACACTGGAATGAAACAAATGTCCGATTCGGTTTTATTGATTTTATTGATGATGAAAATGTTTCGGAGGCATTATTGAGTGCAGTTGAAAAATGGGGGAAAGAAAATGGGATGAACGTCATCCATGGGCCTTTAGGGTTCACCGACCTCGACCATGAAGGTTTATTGGTATGGGGATTCGAAGAGGAAGGGACAATGGCTACGGCTTACAGTCACCCTTACTATAAAGACCATTTGGCAAAACTCGGATACGAAAAAGATCAGGATTGGAACGAATTTAAGATACAAATACCGGAAAAAGTACCGGAAAAATACTCCCGTATCTCACAAATTGTCTTGCGAAAGTATGGTTTGAAAATTATGAAATTCAAGAAAACGAAAGAGATCTGGCCGTATGCACAGAAAATCTTCGAGTTATGGAACGAAGCTTTCAAACCTCTTTACGGATATTCGGAACTGTCGCCCGAACAGATCGAATATTATGTCAAAATGTATATCCCAATGCTTTCTTTGGATCTGGTAACTTTAGTTGTAAAGGAAGAAGACGACAGCGTGATCGGCGTCGCAATTGCCTTGCCCAGCCTTTCCAAAGCGTTAAAAAAGGCGAAAGGAAAGCTTTTCCCGTTCGGATGGGCATACCTTTTGAAAGCCTTGTACAGAAAGAATAAAGTAGTTGACCTGTACATTATCGGAGTAGCTCCGGAATATCAGGGAAAAGGAGTCAACGCAATAATATTTAATGACTTAATTCCTATCTTCAGTCAAAAAGGATATGTTTATGCCGAGAGTAATCCCGAATTGGAATTAAACACAAAAGTACAGTCTCAGTGGGAGGATTACGACGCCGTTCATCACAAAACGCGCAGGGCATTCATTAAAAAATTATAAATCTGCACGGGTTAATATGGAAGATAATACCAATTTAACATCACAACAAGAAGTCCATTACGGAGAAGATAATATTAAAACCCTCGAATGGTGGGAACATATCCGCCGTCGTCCGGGTATGTATATCGGAAAACTCGGTGACGGATCGTATGCCGATGATGGGATTTATGTGCTTCTGAAAGAAGTGCTTGACAATGCCATGGACGAATACATGATGGGATATGGTAAACATATCGACATTACCATAGATGAAGGAGTTGTGACCGTCAGGGATTATGGACGGGGAATTCCTCTCGGAAAAGTGGAAGATGTATCCTCTAAAATGAACACCGGAGGTAAATACGACTCCAAAGCTTTCAAAAAATCAGTTGGTTTGAATGGAGTCGGTATCAAGGCCGTCAATGCCCTTTCATCCTACATGCTGGTACAAAGTTTTCGTGACGGAGAAGCCAAAAGTGTTGAATATAGCAGGGCTCATGTCACTGAAAACAATCCGGTAGAACATTCTGATAAACCGAATGGAACGCTGGTTAACTTCATCCCTGACGAAGAATTATTCAAAGACTACCAATACAAGGATGAATATGTCGAAAGCTTGCTTAAAAATTATGTTTTTCTGAATTCAGGTCTGATAATCAACTATAACGGAAAGAAATTTTATTCCAAAAACGGATTAGTTGACCTGTTGAATGAAAATATGACTTCCGATCCGCTTTATCCTATTATTCATTTGCAGGGAGATGACATCGAATTAGTCATCACTCACGCAAATCAATACGGAGAAGAATATTATTCTTTTGTAAACGGTCAGCATACCACTCAGGGAGGAACTCATTTATCTGCATTCCGGGAAGCTATCACCCGGGTTATCAAGGAATATTACAACAAAAATTTTGAATATGCCGATATCCGCAGTGGAATCATCGCCGCTATAAGCATAAAAGTGGAAGAACCGGTTTTTGAATCACAAACAAAAACCAAACTAGGATCCAAAGAAATGGGACCTAACGGTATTTCAGTAGCCAAATTCATCGGTGATTTCATCAAAAAAGAACTGGATAACTATTTGCATAAAGATGCAGAAACCACAGATGCTTTATTAAAGAAAATTCTCGAATCGGAAAAAGAACGCAAAGCCATCGCAGGAGTCACTAAATTGGCGCGGGAACGTGCAAAAAAGGCGAATCTGCATAACAAAAAACTGCGCGATTGCCGACTGCATTACAACGATTCAAAAGGTGAAACTTTGGACGAAACTTGTATCTTCATCACAGAAGGGGATTCTGCCAGCGGTTCCATCACACAAAGTCGTGATCCGAACTTTCAAGCCGTGTTTAGTCTCCGGGGTAAACCGCTGAATACTTTCGGATTAACAAAAAGAATTGTTTATGAAAATGAAGAATTCAACTTGTTACAGGCTGCATTGAACATTGAAGACGGATTGGAAGATCTGCGCTACAACAAAGTGATCATCGCCACCGATGCCGACGTCGACGGAATGCACATCCGGTTGCTGATCATCACTTTTTTCCTTCAGTTCTTCCCGGATCTGATCAAAAATAATCACGTATTTATACTGCAAACCCCGTTGTTCCGGGTCAGAAACAAAAAGGAAACCATTTATTGTTACTCTGAAGAAGAACGATTGGATGCGATCCAAAAACTGGGACCTAATCCTGAAATCACGCGATTCAAGGGACTTGGAGAAATATCTCCGTCCGAATTCAAAAATTTCATTGGAAGAGATGTGCGCCTGGATCCCGTCAGCATGAAAAAACAAGATGCCGTAAAAGAAATGTTAGAGTTCTACATGGGAAAAAACACAATGGAACGTCAGAATTTCATTATCGACAATCTCGTTTTGGAGGAAGATATTGAATAATAATGGTAAAAATTGTTAAATCAACGACATCAAATGAAAAAAATAGCTATATTTCCGGGAACTTTCGATCCTTTTACCATCGGACATTTATCTCTGGTAAACAGGGCATTAAAACTGATGGATGAGGTGATCATTGCCATAGGCATTAACCCGAACAAAAAAACATTTTTCTCCCTGGAAGATCGGGTAGCTATGATCTCGCATCTTTTCAAAGAAGATAAAAGGGTGAAAATTGACAGCTATGACGGTGTGACGGTTGATTATGCAAAAAAAGTAAATGCACATTTCATTCTTCGCGGAATCCGCTCCGTCAATGATTTTGAATACGAAAAAAATATTGCCGATGTGAATCGTAAGATTTCCGGAATTGAAACATTTGTATTGTATACTGAGCCTGAACATACACACATCAGTTCCTCGATAGTCAGAGAACTGCTTTCATACGGGAAAGAAGTGAATGAATTTGTTCCGGAAGCAATGCAAATACATAATTACCATAAATAATAACAAAAACGAAGATAAAATGAATAAAGTATTCTTTTCTCTGATTATGTCTGTTCTTTTCTGTTCCTGTTCTTATGGTCAGAGAAATAGTAATGACCAGAATATGCGTAAACTCCAGATGACACTCTATGCCATACAGAATTTGTATGTCGACACTGTCAATGAAAGTAAATTGGTTGAAGATGCTGTCATCGGTTTATTGGAAAAACTGGATCCTCATTCGGTTTATCTCAATCCTGAAGAAGTAAAGGAAATGAATGAACCTTTGCAAGGAAACTTCGATGGAATCGGTATCCAGTTCAATATGCTGACGGATACATTGTATGTAATTCAGGTGATCTCGGGAGGGCCTTCCGAAAAAGTCGGAATTTACCCGGGCGACCGTATTATGATGGTGAATGACACGCTCATTGCCGGCGTAAAAATGAAAACCAACGATGTGATGAGAAGGCTGAAAGGGCCCAAAGGAACTACTGTTGGAGTAAAAGTATTGCGCCAGGGAGTTTCCGGTCTGATTGAATTCAAAATTATCCGGGATAAAATACCCGTATATAGTCTTGACGCTCATTACATGATCAATAAGAAAACCGGTTACATTTGCCTGAACCGGTTTGCGGCTACTTCTCATGACGAGTTTATGAAAGCATTCAAAAGCCTGAGATCCCAGGGGATGGAAAACCTTATCTTTGATTTACAGGGTAATGGAGGCGGATATCTCGTTTCTGCTATTGATATTGCCGACGAGTTTCTGAAACAAGGTGAAACAATTGTCTATACCGAAGGAGAACATCAGCGCAGGGAAGATGCACGTGCAACAGCAAAAGGTGATTTTGAAAAAGGAAACTTAGTCATTCTGGTCGATGAATATTCCGCTTCCGCCAGTGAAATTGTTTCCGGGGCTATACAGGACTGGGACAGAGGTGTTATTGTTGGCCGTCGTTCTTTCGGAAAAGGACTTGTACAACGTCCGATTCCACTTTCGGACGGTTCAATGATACGGTTAACTACTGCTCGTTACTATACTCCGACAGGTCGTTCGATTCAAAAGCCATACGAAAATGGCAATCTGGAATCTTATAATAAAGACCTGATCGACAGGTATAATCATGGAGAAATGCTTAGCGCCGACAGTATCCATTTCCCGGATTCACTCAAATACAGCACTTTAATAAATAAACGTACGGTCTATGGCGGTGGAGGAATCATGCCTGACTATTTCGTCCCGTTAGATACGACTATTTATGCTACGAAAGTCTGGCGTGAAATTAATGGGAAAGGTCTTACATATCGTTATGCGATAAGTTTAATTGACAAAAACAGAGATACATATAAAAAAGAATACAAAAACTTCAACGATTTCAAATCTAAATTTACTATTACCGAAAGTATGTTGCAGGATGTATTCAAAATGATGGTCGACGACCGTAAGAACGTAGAACCGGATGCAAAAGATACCGAAGCCACCGATAAAGACAGGGAAGAATTTCAAATAGCTAAATCTCTGATTGCCTTGCAAATCAAAGGTTTAATTGCCCGTGATCTCTGGGATATGAACGAATTCCGGCAAATCATCAATGACCGAAATGAAACATTAAAAAAAGCGTTGGAAATTATTGAAAACCAAGAAGAATACGACAAATTAATAAGCGGCAAATAAAATGATTTTATCCTATATACACTGGAATGTAGATCCTGAAATTGTCAAAATATTCGGGATCTCTCTCCAGTATTATGGTATTCTGTTTGTCGGAGGATTAATACTTGCCGTTTACCTCCTTAAAATAATTTTCAACACAAATAAGATCCCTCCCGAACATCTGGAAAAACTGACATGGTATTGTTTCTTCGGTATTTTCATCGGAGCTCGTTTAGGACATTGTTTATTTTACGAGCCGGAATACTACCTTGCACATCCTCTTGAAATGATCTTTCCTATTGAATCTAAAGTAGATGGAGGATACGAATTTATCGGTTACAGAGGGTTGGCAAGCCATGGCGGCGCTATTGGTTTGACCATCGCATTGGCCTGCTATTCCTGGAAAACGAGGCAAAACCTGATTAAAACATTGGATTTTATTGCTATTGTAACTCCAATAAGCGCTTGTTACATTCGTTTAGGAAACCTTATGAACTCTGAAATCATTGGAAAACAGACAGATATCTCCCAGGCGTTTATTTTTGAACGGGTCGACAATATACCGAGGCATCCGGCGCAACTGTATGAAGCAATTGCCTATCTGATTATCTTCCTCATTAACATGTATTTGTATAAACGTACCAAATTACTCCGAAACAAGGGATTTTTCTTTGGTTTGACTATTTCCCTGATTTTCGGATTCAGGTTTTTCATTGAATTCATCAAGGAACGTCAGGTCGAATTTGAAGAATTCATGAAGCTGGATATGGGACAAATTCTTAGCATACCATTCGTCATCGTCGGAATAGGATTCATCGTCTATTCTTTTCTGCAAAATAAAAAAACAGAGTCAAAGATCCAGTAGCTGAAGCTTGGGGCTGTCTCAAAAGTCATTTGGCACGCAGATGACGCAGATTTTATAGATGACCGCAGATTCTCAATTATCTGACAATCTATGTTTTATCTCATTAAGATTTATGAAAAATCTGCGTAAATCCGTCCAATCTGCGTCATCTGCATGCTTTTGAGACAACCCCTTAATAAACGTTGCAGCCTCCTATCCTGTACCTCCCTCTAACTCCCAACTCCCTCTAACTCCCAACTCCCTCTAACTCCCTGTAACTCCCTCTAACTTCTTCTAACTCCCTCTAACTCCCAACTCCCTCTAACTCCCTCTAACTCCCTCTAACTTCTTCCAACTCCCTCTAACTCCCTTTTTTTTGGCATGATTTTTTCATAATCCGAAATAATTGTTTACATTTGCACGGGTTCTCCAGGAGAGACCCGAAGAAAACTGAATACAAAACACAGCACATCAATAATATAATGACAATTCCGCGTTCCTGTTTTAATTG
>JAIRZF010000325.1 GCA_031267385.1 Dysgonamonadaceae bacterium
CGGGTACGTACCTCATTGACCGCCCACAAAGCTGTTTTTCCGTTACCAAGTCCGTCCGCCTCAGGCCCGAAAGCTTCATTCATAGCCTCGGCATAGTTGAGCAATACTTCGGCATACCGTAAGTAGGGATAGTTTTGATTTGTTCTTGCACCGTTCGCCGGATTGCGCGCATCAAAATTAATGACAAGCGACAAGTCTGCGAATTTAATGCTATAAACATGTGTATAATAGGAGCCTACTTCAACAGGATTATGTTCCGGTACCGGAGCTCCGGAAACCGCGATACCAAACTTCGTCGTTTTCCCCTGAAATTGATATCCGTTAAACATACAGTCACGATAAAACCTCGGATCACGGTTTACATACGGATTGTCGACATCATAACCCGAACTGTGTTCGTCAATCGAATAAGCCTGTCCGTCGTGCAATACTTCGTATTCTTTAATCAGGTTATAAGTTACTTGGTTACAGCCACTTTTTCCAAAGACTCCCGACGGATATAATTTATTGGGCACACTGATAGACGTCATCCAGCTACAGGGTTGATTCATGCGGGCAAAGATCAATTCGGGATTGACGCGCGTAATGAAAAGCGTGGAAATATCGTTATGTAATTGGTACTGATTGAGATTAATCACCGCTTGAGTTGCTCTTGCCGCATTTTCCCATTTTTTCGGGTCGTATTTTCCACGGAAAGGAGAATCTTCAGGTTTTGCCGGATTATTCCACAAGGGACTTGCAGCATAAAGCAACACCCTTGCTTTCAAGGCTAATGCAGCGCCTTTAGTTGCTCTTCCGTAATCGACTTCGGGATGTTCCAACGGCAACAAGTCAACAGCCTGGTCGCATAATCCGGTAATAAAATCGACTGTTTGATCGACTGTACTCCGGGGAATCCCCATTTCATCAGTAATTGATATTACTTTATCAATAATCGGCAAACCTCCGAATTGCTTAAACATTTCCGAATAGAAAAATGCCATCAGGAAGATCGCTTCACCCTTGCGAATATTCCTCACTCCCTCGTCGAATTGATATTCGGCGCTCAACGGAACATTATCAATATGCGACAGAAGGAGGTTACATGCCCGTATACTCACCCAATTAGCATTCCATTCCGTAGTGGAAAAGGTAGAAGATAAAGCCGTCCAAGAGCCTGCATTGAAACTATAAAAGTCTCCCGAAGTAGGAAGATTGGTAGATCCGTTATCGGTCGTAACATCCAGCATAGCATCCGTACCAGGCCATCTCATTCCTTTATTTCCGGTCTGAGGAATTACCGGTACAATATCCCCATAAATATCATTGAGAAATAACATCGTATTCCTTGCATCGGAAAACACATCTTCTTCCGAAATACCCGCGATTGCCGGATCCAACAAGTCGGAACTTTCCTGACATGAAGCGAGCAAGGCGAAAAGTATGATGATAAAAGCAAACTTTTTCATGATTCTTGTTTTTTTGAATTAAAATGTGACATTTAAACCTACTGCATAAAATTTAGTTTGCGGATAAGAATTACCGCGATAACCCGTACTTTCGGGATTGTACTCCGGATCGACAAATTTGATATCATCGAAAGTTAACAGGTTCGACCCGCTGACAAAAATCCTCAATCCTGATAATTGTATCTTACTGAGCATTTTTTTCGGGAAATTATATCCGAATTCGGCTGTTTTCAACCTTAGAAAAGCGCTATTCAAGTATTGGAATGTCGAATTAGCCCTTGTCTGAGCCGAACCTCCAGGAATTAAACTCGGATAAGTAGCCGTTGCCCGGGTATCCAATCCTCGTTCGGGATCGTATACCCAACGGTCTTTATGGAAAGGTAATACATTCTTCGCATAAAATTCGTAACGAAGTTCATTATAATACCGTGAACTGACATGAGCAGCCCCCTGCCAAAACAAATCCAAATAAAAGTTTTTGAATCCCAGATTGGTATTGAATCCATAAATAATTTCCGGAATACTGGAATATCCGATCGCTTTGGTGTCGTAATTGTCGATAACGCCATCACCATTCAGATCTTCGAATATCAGATCGCCGGGGTATACCGTACCTACCGGTTTCGGAATGTCGGGATTTTTCAAATCGTCATAGTCGTAAAATTTACCTGTCCATACATATCCGAAAGGTTGTCCTACCGGATGATTTTTCTTCATCTGGTATTCGTATTTCATTTGCACTTCGGCTATATAATCAATATTACTACGGGCAAACGTATAATTACCGCCAATATGAAAGTCAAAATCGCCGAAAGTCTGATCGTACGATAACTCCAATTCATACCCCTTATTCGTTACTTCACCGATATTCTGAGCAGGCAGTTTGGCTATAGTCAGACCGGTTTGTGTGGGCACATCTCCTCTGATAGCCAATATATTATCTCTTTTTTCACGAAATATGTCGGCTGTAAACTTAATTCGACCTTTCCAAACATGAAGATCGATTCCGACATTAGCTTTTTTGGCTATTTCCCACGATACCTTGTCATTACCAAGCGATCCTTCTCTCATGCCGGATTGCTGAACAGGAGTTAGTCCAAAATTGTAAATCTCATTCTGGTAATCTGTCCACCTGGCCGATGTCGTATTGAACTCATATCGATACAAGTAACGATAGCTTCCAATTTTATCGTTCCCCGCCGTCCCGTATGAACCTCTCACTTTAAGGAAATTAACGAATGGAACATTATCTTTCATGAAATTTTCTTCGGATAATACCCATCCGGCCGAAGCGGCAGGAAACAAGGCATATCGATGATTTTTTTCGAATTGGTCGGATCCGTTGTAACCCATGTTAACTTCAGCAAGGTATTTTGACCGGTAATCATATGTGATTCTACCGGAGACTCCCCGGTGTGAAACGGGAAGGTCAGCGTTCGATTCGGATTTGGTTTGCATGAAAACGCCCATAGCGGTTACCCGATGTTTTTGAGCAATAAGCTTTTCATAATTCAAGGCGAATTCCCATTGTGTACGCCTTGCATATGGGAGGTTGCTATTATCTATGCCAATGGTTTTTGCACCCTCTGTCCGTCTGTTTGTATATTTTCCGGTAATCGAATTGTAATCCCAAAGCGCCGGTACAGTCTCGGGATTAATTACTTTCCGCGAACCGGATGAGAAGATGGAACCGTACATTACTCTGGCCGACAAACCCGGCAGGATGAAGTCTAATTTTTGCTTCAAGTTAACGTTGGCATCCAACGAATTTGACAATCGCCAGCGGTATCCGCCTTCATCCAGGATTGACCGAAGATTCCAGTTATTCCCGTCGCCGTAAGCATACGTACCGTTAGGATTATAGATCGGTGCGACAATGGGCGACGAACTCAGTATCCCATAATAAAACGAACCGTAGTAACGCTGTCCGGTGCTTTCTCCGTAATTGATATCGCCCCGGCTTTCCAAGCGTCCGTTCAATTTGACGCTCAGGTCGGTGGTCGAAGTCGCCTTGAAATCAAAGTTCGTGCGAAGATTATAACGTTTATAATCATTTTCCAAGTCTTTAGCTGCATCCCAAGGCCCCCCGGCGCCATTGAATTCGCCCGAAACATAATACTTCAAGGATTCAGTCCCGCCGGTAACACTAGCGATGTATTGTTCTTCGAGAAAATAATCCTTTAATATTTCGCCATACCAGTCTACATCGGGATGTCCGTAAGGATCGTCGCCCAATCGCCAATGTTCCAAATCCGCCGCTGAATATGGTTCGGCGCTCCCCTGGTTCCTATTGGCTTCGTTGAGCAAATAGGCATAATCATAAGCGCCCAGAGGATGAGGAAATTTCAGGGGTTGATGCATCCTTACCTGAGCATTCAGAGTTACTTTCGGTTTCCCTAATACTCCTTGTTTGGTTGTAACCAAAATCACGCCATTTGCTCCTCTGACCCCGTATATAGCTGTAGCAGAGGCATCTTTCAATATACTGAATTGTTCTACATCTTCAGGATTAATTCGTGAAAAAGTGGATTCTACTCCATCCACCAAAATGAGGGGTGTCGCCGTATTCGTAGTGGCTTTTCCACGAATAAATATGGAAGCATTATCCATTTCACCGGCGGAATAGCGAGCGTCGGCTCCTCCGACATTTCCATCGCCCAACCGAACAAGCGCTCCGGTGATACGTCCTCCGATAGCCCCGGTCAGATTAGACGGAGCCGCTCGTTTCAATTCTTCATTTTTCATATTGGAAACCGCACCGACAATACTGGCTTTTTTCTGTTCGCCATATCCAACGACAACCACCTCTTCAAGTAATGCCATATCGGATTTCATCGATAAATTAATGACCGTTTGATTGCCGACTGTGATTTCTTCAGTTAAAAATCCGATAAAGCTGAATTTCAAAACCGATTCTTTTGATGGGACATTGATGGAATAATTCCCGTTCACATCAGAGATTGTACCCTGAGAGGCACCTTTCACGATTACATTGACCCCAGTTATTCCATCGCCATCTTCGGATGATATAATTCTTCCCTTGACGGAAATATTTTGTGCCTGTATGCTTATACACAGTACAAGACAAGACAACAATATCATTATCTTCTTCATGTTGTTTTTCTTTTAAGTTTTAACAAATTACCACCCGGTATTCTGAATTAAGTTTTTATTCCTGCTAATTTCGGACTGGGGAAAAGGGTACAAGTACATTTCGGGCGTAAACACGCGTTGTTCTATAATTTGAGAAGTGTACGTATATATACCATCACTGTTTTTAACAATTTTCAACCCTGATATTGGTCTATTGAATGTACTTTCGGCAATTTTCCACCTGCGTACATCCAAATGACGGTGCTCTTCGAAGGCAAGTTCTACACGGCGTTCATGACGAAGCGCCTCACGCATCACATTCCGGTTACCTGCAGGTACATTCAGTAACAGATCCGTATTTGCGGTTAATCCGGCTCTTTTCCGTATCAATTGAACGGCGGTGCGGGCAGTCATTCCGTAACCTTTAGGATCGACATCCGGTCCGTAGGCTTCGTTCATCGCTTCGGCATAATTGAGTAATATTTCGCCGTATCGTAATAGAGGAAAACAATGTTGAGTAGTCCCCGTCGGGGCATTCCAGCGGGCGTTTATATTCAGGAATTTACGCAGGTAAAATCCCGAACGGGTAGCTTTGTTCCCCGCCAGATCTTTTCCTCCTTCAAAAGTTTCTATCTCCATACCATTCATCCACGTTGCCCCATTGTACAAAATACTCTTTTCAAAACGAGGATCCCTATCGGTAAACGGATTAGCGGCATGCGTCGGATCGTTCCAGTCGAACGGAACGCCGGTAACCATTTCGTAATCATTCACTAAATCCAGGGAAGGACAGGTTCCTCCTTCTCCATTGGTGATACTTACCGGGCCATTGAGTCTTTCGACTGTATTGCTTGCAGCATCCATTCTGGAGAGAATAATTTCGCTATTCGAAGTCAGAGTGTAAAAGAAAGCGTCATATCCTGTTCCGGCGGTATACAACGAATAAACGTTAGCGTCGTTGGTATTTTTCAGATTAATAACTATTGCAGAAGCTTCAGCCGCTTTTTCCCATTTGGAAGGATCGTATTTGCCATGCTCAAGGTGGTCTTCCGGTTTCGAAGAATCATTGAACAACGGGCTGGCTGCGTATAATAACACCCGTGCCTTTAATGCCAGGGCGGCTCCTTTCGTCGCCCGTCCCAACTGATTATCTACGTAAGACAAAGGTAACAGACCGGCAGCTTTGTCGCATAAGCCAATAATATAATCGACACAAAAATCGTACGTACTTCTCGGTATTTGCAGGTCTTCATTCGTAGAAAGCACCTTCTCTACCAACGGATACCCTCCGTATCGTTTTAACAATTCGAAATTGAAGTACGCCCTCAAGAAAAGCATCTGACCGTAATATAAGTTTTTCCCTACCGAAGTCATGACAATATCATCGATATAAGGAAGTATTTGTTCTTCGAACACAAACGACCTGCGGATACCCGTGTAACAATTGGAAAAAGCATTGTCGCGGGCATAGTTGGCATTCCAACTCCCGGTAGCCCACAATTCGGCTTCCGAGGTTCCTTTCACGGCATGTACTGCTTCGTCGATGGAGGAAGCGACCATGGAATTTCCTTCCAAACGGTTGTATCCTCTAGGTAAATAAGAATAAATATTGTTCACGAATTGAGCGATTTTGGCCGAATCGCCACAAATAATGGAAGCCGGGATAAACTCGACCGGAGTCGTATCGATCGTCTCGTCGGAACATGATCCCAGACTCCCTCCCAATACGATACAAGTACTTATTATTGCGAATAAATTTAAATTCTTCATCACAGTTAATTTTTTAAGTTAGAAACCAATGTTAAATCCTATACTGACTGTACGTTGAATTGGGAAAGTCGTTCCTCCTTCAGCAAGTTCAGGATCAATCACTCCAATCTTATCCCAGCAATACAAATTATTCCCATTAATGAAAAGACGTGCTTTACTGATTCCAGCCTTTTGGGAAATATGCACCGGCAAAGTGTAACCTAATTCGACATATTTGAGCCGTACAAACGAATTGTCTTTGATCCAATAAGAAGATTGGGAATTCGACTCGCTCAAATAATTATTATCATTGGAAAGGCTCAAACGCGGGTACCCCGCCGACTGTCCGTCACCCGGCTGCCACCGGTCCAAATGATGCTCCATCACATTACCGATCTTGTTGTTGAAGTCCCAGTATGTATAACCGGACAAATAGGTGGAACCACCTTGTGTGCCTTGAAACAATACATTGAAATCAAAACCTTTATATTGCCCTCCGAAACTCACTCCATAATGCGTAGTCGGTAACTTGGGATTACCGATGACCGTTATGTCATTTTCATCTATTTTACCATCACCGTTCAAATCCTTGTACTTCAAGTCTCCTGGTTGTTGAACTCCCAACAACGATTGGTCAGGCAATGCTGCAATGTTATCATTTTCGGTGTAAAACCGATCCAACACATACCCAAACCTCGTATCCAATGCATTGCCGGTACGATACATCCATGGATAATCCCGATATTGTTCATTTTGATAAGTGATTTTATTTTGAGCAAAGGAATAATTTACCTGGATAAAATAGTCGAAATTCCTTATACGATCATTCCACCCGAGTTGGAATTCATATCCTTTGTTTTCAAATTTTCCCTCAGGAACATAAACGGTTGCACCATACATGGATGTGATAGCATTTTGTATTAATATGTCATTATTTTTTTCAAAAAAATAATCGAACGAACCGCTTAACCGGTCTTTAAATAAAGCCAGATCAAGTCCAACATTAGTCTTCAGGCATTTTTCCCAGGTCAACGCAGGATTGGCTACCTGACTTTCATAATAACCGGTTTGTCCGGCTGGAGTAGTACCGAGATAATACGAACTCCCCACTGAGGCGAAACGTCCCAGATATGCAAAATAAGTATTTACCTGATTTCCTGTTCTTCCGTAAGAACCCCTGATTTTAAGCAAACTGAATGGACTTACATACTCCATAAATGATTCGTTAGAAACAATCCATCCCAGCGCCACTGCAGGAAAAAATCCATAACGATTGTTTTTCGGGTATTGTTCGCTACCTTGATAGGCGAAAGACAAATCCAATAAATAGGTATTGTTGTACCTGTAAGAAAGACTCCCTTTAGGTCCTTGATAATTCTGAGATAAACTGGAAGACTGTGCATTCGTTATTTGATACCTTTCGTACATCAATAATGCATCCAGGTGATGTCTATCAAATTCACCTACATACCGGAACCCGACGGAATGGTCAAAATTCCTGAATATTTGGCGGTAAGTACCACTATTGCCTAATTCGCTGTCCAATCCTATTTGCGCGTAAGTTTGTCCGTCGTCATTCATCCTGTAGACGGCGAAATTTTTTGTGCGGTTGATCGAATAGTCGGTATAAGAATTAAATCCGGCGCGACCTTCTATGCTAAGTCCTTTTATCCAATCGCCCAAATCATAGGATAAATCCACAAAAGAAGAAATAGAAGAACGTTCCCAAATGGAATAACCGGTATAATTAAGCACTCCGTAAGGATTTCTGGCATAGTCGTTTGTACCAGCGATGGAACCGTTTTTGTTCAGGATCGGATAAGCGTTAAACGGTGTAGAATATAAGGTAGAGAAAAGAGAGGTAGCATATTCGGAACTAAAAGCGCCCGGAGCATTACGGTTATCTTTCTTGGCTCGTATATCAGCGTTTAAGACCAAATTTTTCCCTATATTCAACTGTACGTTACCATGCACATTCATCACATTAACGGACGTATTGGTATTATACGTATTGATGTCATTTTCTGTTTTAAAAGCCCCGCTATTATATGCGTAATTAGCTGCTACATAATACTTGGCGGTTTTTCCTCCTCCGCTCACGCTGATGTTGGCGCGAGTTAGAGAATAATTCGTATTCAGGAATTCGTCCACCCAATTTACATTCGGATATTTATACGGATCGCTTCCTGTACGATAAGCCTCCAGCGCCTCGTTGCTATAACGCAGCGTGGCGTTGGGATCGTCATTTCGTTGCGCCTCATTGTACAAAGTCGCATATTGATATGCATCCAGATATTTCGGTAGACGCGCCGGTTGTGAAAAAGAAGTTTCCATATTGAAGTTGATCTTTATCTTACCTTCTTTCCCTTTCTTGGTGTTGACCAAGATGATACCATTGGTCGAACGCAAACCATATATGGCAGAAGAAGCCGCATCCTTCAATAAAACCACACTTTCAATATCGTAAGGATCTAACGAATTTATATCGTCAATCCTTCCATCAATCAGGACTAAAGGATCCCGGTTCCCGGAAAACGTATGTACTCCACGTATTCTCAAAGTCGAATTTTCATAACCGGGAAGACCGTCAAGATTATAACAAGAAAAGCCTGTAAGGCGTCCTGAGAGCGTATTCATCCGATTTATTCCAGGAATATTGGAAACCTCGTCACCAGAAACACATGATATGGATCCGGTTACATATTCCGGGGATTTGACCTCGTACAACAACGTGACTGTCTGTCCAATGGTATCAGCGGGATAAACCTGCTCCGCCTTTGTTTTTTGAACCGTCATCAGTTGTACAAAACCCAGCAAACAAAGTAATAAATGATTTTTCATATGTACATAATTTTATTTTTAATGGTCATATGGAACTCGCGTCATCGTTGACTACGTAGATTATTTCGTAATTGGCTGATGCTGATTCTACGAATTCATGTTCTTCGGCGCAAGTTTTACATATTCGTTTCATAATATTTTCAGAATTTCAAACTGGGAGCAAAGTAACACAGGTTTTAAATAGTCGTAATGGAAAATTTCCGAAATATAATTCTCAAAAAACGTCTTTTTTTATTTTTCATTAGAAATAATCCGAATTTTCCCCGAAATCATAGGTAGCAAAGCTTAGTAACCGGTAATTTTAAAACTAATTGAGGATATCCAAAATCAGAAATCCTCAAATCACGAATATTTATACTCAAAAAACGTCACATTATTTTTGAGAGTCAGCGATAATTTCTTTATATTGATTACGGTATTGTAATGGAGTTATTTCCTTATATTTACGGAAGACACGAACTACATTTTTATAATCGTCGAATCCACAGATTAAAGCCAGATCGACTAATGGCCTGTCCGTTTTGATTAAAAGGTCTGAAAACAGCTCAACCCTGTATAATAACAAATATTGATAAACGGAAGTTCCCATTTTTTCCTTGAATCTTTTTTCCAAAACACGTCGTGAAAGCGGTACGGAACGGATAATATCATTGATAGAAATATCCCTGGCATAATTGACTTTGATATATTCTATTACCTTTAAAATATATTTATCATCAACGGCATATTTTTCGGTTGACTGCCGCGACTCTATCCGTATTGGGGGAATCACGATATCGAATGCCTCCGTAATTTCATGATTCATTAATTGATGAAGCCGTTCTGCAGCCATGTATCCTCCGGTTTCTACATCCAGCACAATCGAAGATAAAGGCGGGTGCGAAATGTTACACAACAATTCATCGTCATCTACACCTAGTACGGAAATGTCTCCAGGTACAGCAATATTATAAATCTTACACGTCTCTGTGATCTGCAATGCGAAGTAGTCGTCGCAAGCAAACAAAGCTACCGGCCTGGGCAATGACATCAGCCAATCGCTCAAAACATTAAGATCAAACGACCATTGTTCGGTTTTATAACTTTCGTTGTTCAACATCGATACGGTATAGCCGTGTTTTTCCACTTTACTCCTGAAACCATCAGCCCGTTCGCGAGACCAGACCATATCTTTGAATCCATAATATGCAAAATTTGAAAAACCCCTGTTGAGAAAAAATCCTGCAGCCATTTCACCGGTTCCAAAATAATCACCGGTAATATTACATATCTTATTTGCTCGTTCTTTGTAGTTTTGAATGATAATCGGAATTCCTAATTCATTGAGCTTGTCCAGATTTACGTTTTCCAACTGAGCAATAATTGCATCGGCTTTCCAATCCTTAGCCCAACGCACTACTCCGTCGTCACCGTATAATTCACGATAATATTGTGGCATACGATAAAACATCCATGGCCCTTGTTTGTTGGAATAACGAACAATACCTTTCAACAAGCTACGACTGTAACCACTTGAAAAGTCGGTGAGCAAAAGAATCTTTTTCATTTATCGCTTTCTTGGAATCTTACCATCAGTCATCATGTAGTTTCAAATTGCAAAGAAAAGCATTTTATTATTCTTTTTCACAATAAATTTTCTTTTTTTTCTTCATTTGATTTATTCACCCCGGAAACAAGCTGGCAATAATTGAATAAATACTTCCAGGATTTCACTTTGTTGGCCCAGGCTTTCGTAAAAGATTCTAAACTGACTATCGACCAGTACTTGAAACAACAAAACAAAGACCTGACGGTTAGCGACTTCA
>JAIRZF010000024.1 GCA_031267385.1 Dysgonamonadaceae bacterium
CACACCCCTTATACCCTTCTTCCGATTCCACTACTCAACGTGTCCCGTTTGAATCGTTTTTCCCGGCTTGTGAAAGTAGGCCAAAGCATCAGTATTCAAATCGAAAAAGCAAGTGTTTATGTGAAAGCGTTTCGGAGAAGGGTTGTAGGGGTCTATGTGTAGCCGGCGCAGATAAACCGGAGAAAGTCAATCGAAAAGTTAAACACAAATATATTATTATGAAAATAAAAAACAAAATCCTGATCCCCACCCTCTCGATGCTGCTGTGCAGCATAGTCGCCTTTGCTGATGATTACAATGTCAGTGCAGAAAATGTCGTTATTTCGACCAGCGGCACACACACTATTACCGGTATTACTACCACCCATACCATTGTGGTAACAGGCTCCGGAACGGTAGCGGATATTACGATCCAAGACGTCAATATAGACGTAAGCGGCACAAATAACGCCTGCGCGTTCTCCATTGCAGACGGCGCCACAGTCAACCTGACGCTTTCGGGAAATAATGTCCTGAAAAGCGGCGACAAGAAAGCCGGTCTGGAGGTGCCCGACGGCACAACTCTCAGAATCACCGGAACGTCCGGCGACAAATTAGAGGCAACCGGCAACTTCGGCGCAGGCATCGGCGGTAGTTACCAAGAATCCGGCGGCGACATCACCATCAGCGGCGGAACGGTTACGGCAACCGGCGGCATCGACGGCGCAGGCATCGGTGGAGGCATGTCTGGTGGCGGCGGCGACATCACCATCAGTGGCGGAATGGTTACGGCAACCGGCGGCCTCAGCGCCGCGGGCATCGGCGGAGGCTTGTGGGGTTCCAGCGGTACCATCACTATCAGCGGCGGAACAGTAGCGGCATACGGTGGCTACTACAACGGTGAATACCGCTACGGTGCGGGTATCGGCGGAGGCCAGGAAGGTTCCGGAGGTATCATCACTATCAGCGACGGAATAGTAGAGGCAACCGGTGGTCGCTTCAGCGCGGGTATCGGCACCGGCGACGATGGTTACAACTGTATCATCATTATCAGCGGCGGAACGGTAGAGGCAAAAGGCGGCGACCACGGCGCAGGCATCGGTGGAGGCTTGTCTAGTTACGGCAACGACATCACCATCAGTGGCGGAACAGTTACGGCAACCGGCGGTAGCTACGGCGCGGGCATCGGCACCAGCACTGGCGACAATTACCGCATCAGCTATACCATCTCTATCAGTGGCGGAACGATAGAGGCAACCGGCGGCGACAACGGCGCGGGCATCGGCATCGGCAGCTATAGTACATCAACCCCCTACGGCGACATCACCATCAGTGGCGGAACGGTAGAGGCAATCGGCGGTATCAACGGCGCAGGCATCGGCGGAGGCTTAGCGGCTCCCGGTGGCGACATCACCATCAATGGCGGAACGGTTACGGCAAAAGGTGGCGACAACAGTGCGGACATTGGCGTCGGCAACGACTACGACAGCGACTACGACTACCAGGGTTCCGGTGGCAGTATCACTATCAGAGGCGGCAGTATTTCCGCCGGCAGTATCAATATCCAACCAACCAATGGCAATGAGGAGAATGTTTACCTCAATACCTTCACGGTAGGCGCCGGCAACGATGAGAAACTCATCATGGCAGGCAGTATCGACGGAGTAGACTGCGCCACAATTCCCGATGTCGAAGAACGTGTATACGGCATTAAGGACGCAAAAACCGACAGCGATAGCAAAGCCTATTTCTACCTGCCTGCAAGCGACGGAGACGAACTTGTAACGCTCACGGTAGCCGGCAACTCTTATGGAAAGAGTTACACGCGAGAAGAAGATAAAAGTTACACCCAAACACTTTTGCCGCCTTATGACATCAGCCTGAGTGAAACAGGAACGTACATTTTCACTGCCGCATCTTATGGCTACACGGCACAAACGCTTGAAGTTGAAGTTTCTAACGTGGGATATAAATCTACCGGCCTCTTGAATGTGGAGTTGAGCGGTATAGATGCCGGCAACTTGTTCACGCTATCGGTTATCTCGCTTAATTCAATAGCGCCCGACGGCAACCGCAGGTTCACCGTCAAGCCGAAAACAGGCCTGTCTGTCGGAACCTATACGGCTACAGTGATCGTTTCAAACACGAACGTCGGCAGCAAATCATTCGACGTAAGTTTTGAGGTGACCCAAAAGACCATCACCGTGACTCCCAACGCGGGTCAAAGCAAACCTTACGGACAACCCGATCCGGAGCTTACGTACACCTGCGATCCGGCATTGGTAGCAGGCGATGAATTTACAGGAGCGCTCTCACGTGTCGCAGGCGAAGACCAGGGAACATACCTTATCGAACGGGGTTCACTCGTCGACCCCTCCGGCAATTACGACTTGACATTCACGACGGACGTACTCTTTACGATCACTCCCCCCACCAATCCAAGATTACTTCAGGATCTCGAAGATGCCATCGTCTGTATCGGCGAAAGCCATACGTTCGAGATTGTGGCCGAAGGATACAACCTGAGTTATGAGTGGTACTACGGGAACGAACGCATCAAAGGCGCAAACGGGAATACCTGTACGATAACAAATGCAGAACTTCGCGATTACGAACGTTATTACGTGATTGTGAGAAGCCAATCCGGCGATTACCGTTCCAGCGTTTACAGTAAGAATGTCCGTTTCTGGGTAGCCGGTCAGTTGCCGGAGAGCCTGCAATTTGTCGACTTCCCATCCACAGTGTTTACGGGAAATACCTACCGCATCAAGCTGGCCGGTTATCCCGATGTCACACAATATGTTTGGAGTTACGACCGGGACGGCGTCACGTTCTCTCCCGAAACAGGCGGCATCGGTGACAACGAAACCCTGGCAACCTTCGGCCTTCTCTCGGCAGGTCAAGGCACGTTGACCGTGACTCTGGAACATCCTTGCGGCACACGTCAGGCAACGCAGCCCATCCTGGTGAATTATCCGACCGGAGTTGAGCCGGTTGCCGGAACAGGAATCGAGGTCTTCCCAAATCCAACGGCAGGCCTGGTGAATGTAACGAACACACATTCCGGACAGCCTATCCGGATGACCGGCGTCTCCGGCTCATTAACCCGGACTTACCAGGCACGCGAAGGCGTTACTACAATCGACCTGACAGGTTATGCCAAAGGGGTGTACTTGTTGCACTACAATGGCAAGGTGGTGAAGGTGGTGAAGCAGTAAGACCGTGAGAGAAGACCGTAAGATGGTAAGATGGTAAGATGGTAAGACCGTAAGAAAAAGGAGATACCTTAATCTTACGGTCTTACCATCTTACATGTCTTACGGTCTTCTTTTCTAGCTGATCATAAACCAGCCGGTCTGGTTTTTCCCGTTCAGTTTTACCAGTTGAACATTCAGGATCGTGTTTTTAGACATTTGTAACAGCGGATCTTCTTCCAATACTTCTCTGGCCACATCGCGCGCCAGGCTCAATATTTGTCCGTCTTTAGCGAGGTTGGCTATTTTAAGATCAAACGGGATACCGCTTTGTTGAGTTCCGTCGATGTCACCGGGGCCACGCAGTTTAAGGTCTTCTTCCGCAATCGCGAAGCCGTCGTTCGTTTCGGTCATGATGGACAATCGTTTACGGGTATTCTCAGCCAATTCATACCGCGTCAGCAGGATACAATACGACTGATCGGCGCCACGTCCTACCCTCCCCCGCAACTGGTGCAACTGTGAGAGTCCGAAACGTTCGGCGTCTTCGATGATCATCACAGATGCATTCGGCACGTTGACTCCAACTTCTATGACGGTGGTAGCAACCATGATCCGGACTTCTCCGGATACGAAACGCTGCATTTCCGCATCTTTTTCCGCCGGTTTCATTTTTCCGTGTACCATACAGACTTCGTAGCCGGGAAATATTTCTTTCGTGTGTTCAAATCCGGCAGTAAGATTTTTCAGATCCGATTTCTCACTTTCTTTGATCAAAGGGTATACGATGTACACCTGGCGCCCTTCCTGAAGTTGCTGACGTACCAAATCATACAGGTTGGTACGATTGGCGCTGTAGCGGTGAATGGTTTTTACGGGCTTCCTGCCGGGAGGCAGTTCGTCAATTACCGATACTTCCAGATCTCCATACAGAGTCATTGCAAGCGTGCGGGGGATCGGGGTCGCAGTCATCACGAGGATATGTGGCGGCATCTCATTTTTCCGCCACAACCGGGCTCTCTGGGCTACTCCGAAACGGTGCTGTTCGTCGATAACGACCAGTCCTAAATTTTTAAAGACTACGGTATCTTCAATCAGGGCATGTGTTCCAACGAGAATATGAATGTCTCCGTTCTGTATGGCCGGCAATAATTTCCCCCGTTCTTTTTTCTTTGTAGATCCGGTTAATAAATGGACTTCCAGACCCAAGCCGTCGAGTAATTCCCGGATCGTTTCAAAGTGCTGGGTTGCCAGGATCTCCGTAGGGGCCATGATTGCAGTCTGGAAACCGTTGTCGACGGCTATCAGCATCGACATCAGGGCGACCAGGGTTTTCCCGCTTCCGACGTCGCCCTGCAACAGGCGATTCATCTGACGGCCGGTATTGGTATCTAAACGAATCTCCCGAATGACTCGTTTTTGAGCATTGGTAAGTTCAAAGGGCAGTTTTTGATCGTAAAAACGATTGAAATATTCTCCTACTTTACTGAAAATAAAGCCACCGAAATGTTGTTCCCTGGCTTTGGTGATCCGCAAAATATTAAGCTGGACATAGAACAGTTCTTCAAATTTAAGCCGGAATTCTGCTTTCCGGAGTAAATCCGGGGATTTAGGGAAATGAATGTTGTGCAGGGCTGTATCCAGGTCAATCAAATTCACTTTTTGAAGTATCCCGACATTCAGGGTCTCCGGGATTTTTCCTTTTATATTATCAAAAATGGAAGTAATTATTTTCTGTACTGACCGGGAATTCAGAAAAGTGTTTTTCATCTTCTCTGTTGTGGAGTATTGTCCCTGTACTCCGACTTCTCCCTGGAAAAAGTTATCTTCCGTTTCCAGTTCCGGATGTGCAATATTGAGTTTGGAACCAAAGATGGTCGGTTTTCCGAAGAGGATGTATTCGGTACCGATTTTATACAAATTCGGGATCATTTTCAGGGCTTTGAACCATACAAGTTCTATATTTCCCGTATCGTCATAGAAAAGGGCGGTAATGCGCCTGGCACGCCCTTCACCTATCGTTTCAAAATGATGGATTTTCCCTTTTAACTGAATATACGGCATGTTGCCGTTAATTTCCCGGATCTTGAAGATACGGCTCCTGTCGATGTGTTTGTACGGGAAATAATACAACATATCCTCCCAGGAAACCACATTGATCTCACTTTTGAGGACTTCCGATTTCCTGGGGCCGACGCCGGGAATATACTTGATATTTTGAGTGCTTAAATCCAAAGAATAAAATCCATTTTTAAGAAAACCGGTGTCTGTTTAACGAATCACCTTATTCGTGACCAGTAATTCCGCCAGATCCAGGTCTAAACTTTCTGTTATTTTTATATTTTCACGATTCCCTGAAACTTCCACCGCTTTCTCTCCCATCGCCTCCAATACGGAAACATCGTCGGTAAAACGTTCCGAGAAGGGCTGTAAATAGGCTTTTTTGATCAGATCCGAATGAAAAACCTGCGGGGTCTGAACGAAGTAATATTCCGAACGATCAACCATTTCACTTCCTTCCGGGGTTTTTCTACGCAAAGAATCAATCACGGGAACGACGGGAAATGCCGCCCGGTTTATTGTTGCTGCTTTGTAACATTCCGTAAGGACTTCCGGGGAGACAAACGGGCGCACTCCGTCGTGGATTCCGACAATTACTCCATCGGGAACTAATGTGAGGCCGTTTTTGACTGAATGAAACCGGGTCTCTCCTCCGTCAATGACTTCGTGAGGCGGGTTGAACCGGTATTTCCCGCACAATTCTTTCCAAAAAGACTGTTGTTCTGCCGGCAATACGACGATGATCTGCATATCCGGATCGAATTGACGAAATGCTTCTATGGTATGCATCAGTACGGGACGACCGGCCAGCAAAAGGAATTGTTTGGGGATGAGGGCGCCCATACGGGCGCCTCTTCCTCCTGCAACGATAATGGCGCTGTTGTTCACAAATTTTCCAGCATTTTTCTTGTTTCTTCGTTTGCAATAAGCAATCTTTCCTTGCAAAACTTAAGTAGTTCAGAGGCTTCTTTCACCTTTTCGCTTAGTTCGTCCACATCCACGTTGTCTTCGTCCAGCAATGTAAGAATCTCTCCTAATTTGGAATATGCTTCGTTGTATGTTGGTATTAATGTTTCCTCTTTCGTTTCTTTTTTCATTTTTATTTCATTTTTATTTCATTTTTTGATTCCGCTCCTCTTCATCAGGGCGTCTGTGGAAGGTTTCTGACCCCGGAATTTAATATAAAGTTCCATCGGATCTTCCGTGCCTCCTTTTGACAGTATATTTTCGTAAAATTTACGGGCAATCTCTTTACTGATCACTCCGTTTTCTTTGAACAGGGCATATGCATCTGCATCCAACACTTCCGCCCATTTGTAGGAATAATATCCTGCCGCATATCCTCCTGAGAAAATATGACTGAAAGCGGTGGAAATCAGGACATTTTCGACGGATGGCAACACGGCTGTACGCGCCAGGGCTTCTTTCTCGAAGTCTCCCGGTTTTACGGAGACCGGCTTGTTGATGGTATGGAAAGCCATATCCAGATAACCGAAACTCAACTGGCGCAAACAAAGGTAACCGGCATTGAAATTAGCAGCATCCACGATTTTTTTCACTAATCCGGCAGGAATTGTTTCGCCTGTCTGATAATGTTTTGCAAAGCCGTCCAGATAGACTTTTTCAAGCAGGAAATTTTCCATGATCTGGGATGGTAATTCTACGAAATCGCGATAAACGCCGGTACCTGAAAGACCCGGATAGACCGTATTGGCGAACATTCCATGCAAGGCATGTCCAAATTCATGCAGGAAAGTTTCCACTTCATCGAATGTAAGCAAAGCCGGATTATTTTCTGTTGGACGTGTAAAATTCATGACAATGGTCACATGCGGACGAACATTTTTTCCGTTACGGACTTCCTGCCCCCGGAACTCCGACATCCAGGCTCCCGGATTTTTTGCCGCCCGGGGATGAAAATCGGTATACAGCACTGCTAAAAATTCTCCGTCTTCTTTGTAGACTTCAAACGCTTCTACTTCCGGATTGTAGACGGGTATTTTTGTATTTTTCCTGAATGTAATTCCGTATAGTTGTGTTGCCAGCCCAAATACGCCTTTTTTCACATTTTCCAACTCGAAATAGGGACGAACCATTTCATCGTTCAGATCAAATTTGGCATCTTTTAATTTTTCGGAGTAAAACGACCAGTCGTACGGCATCACTTCTATATTTTTACTTTCTTTGCCGATCGCAAAACCCTGAACTTCACGATACTCTTGCAATGCAGCCGGGGTAAAACCGGTCAACAGTTCATTCAACAACTCGTAAACATTGGCGGCGTTACCGGCCATGCGTCTTTTCAGTACCTGATCGGCATATGATTTGTAGCCCAATAAATTAGCAATAGCTAAACGGGTACCGGCAATTTCAGTAACGTTATCGGCATTACTGAACTCGCCGCTTGTGCAACGGGTATTGTAAGCCAGATAAAGCTCTTTACGTAAATTGCGGTCGGTAGCGTATTTCATAAACGCGACATAACTCGGAGCAGACAAATCAATCAGCCAACCCGCTTTATCTTTAGCTTTGGCACGTTGGGCAGCTGCGTCTTTCTCCCCCTGAGGCAGACCGTTCAATTGCTTTTCATCGGTCAACAACAGTTCGTAGGCGTTGGTTGCTTTCAGCACGTTCTGTCCGAACATCAGGGTCAACCGGCTTAATTTTGACGATAATTCACGGTATTTATCTTTATCCTGAACATTCAGATTAGCGCCACGGTTCACGAAACCATCGTAAGTATCCTGCAACAAGCGCATTTGCTCCACGTTCAGTTCCAACTGATCTTTTTGATCATAAACGGCTTTCACTTTTTGGAAAAGTTGTTCGTTAAGATTGATATTATTGCTGTGATCTGTCAGTTTTGGTTGGATACGTTGTGAAATAGTCCTCATTTCATCATTGCTTTCCGCACTCAACAGGTTGAAAAATACACTGCTGACCTTTCCTAAAGTTTCCCCCGAATATTCCAAAGCCTCAACTGTATTCCGGAATGTCGGTTTTGCCTTGTTGTTCACTATCTTCTGGATTTCCGCATCATGAGATTTCATGGCAGACTCAAAAGCAGGCTCGTAGTCCGTGATCTTGATCTTATCGAACGGTATCGTCTGATACGGCGTTTTATAAGCGCTCAACAACGGATTCGCTGTTATTGTCATAGTTAACTGAATAAATAATAAAATAATAACTAAATAAACGGTTCTCATATAAAATTGTTTTAAATTATTCTTCCGTAATACTGCCATAACGGTGATATTCGAACGATACGCTCTGCTCTTTGAGGTAATGCAACAGTTCCAAACGTCCTTCAGCCAAAGGAGCATTGTAAGCAACGTGTATTCCCAATGCGGCGGCTTTTTTATAAAATGCGTCCGATAAAGCAGGGCTACAAGTCCTCACCCGTTCGTAAGAACCCATTTCATGAAGAAATTGTTCTTCTCCCTGTTCAATCATTTTATTTTTTCCGGTAGTAGATACGATTTTTTTCAGCAGTTCTACTTTGGAATTTTTACCGGAAATACTGATGAATATTGGAGTATGAGCTATTCCGGATGCAGCCAGGATCATCAGTATATCGCACAATTCATCGTTTTCCTGAATTCTCAACACACAATTTTTCAGCGGACGATAACGGAAAATATTTTCTTCTCCAACTAAATGATTGACCTCTTTTTCCAGAGAAAATTCATCTTTCCAATTCCGTTCATAACTTTCAACGGCAACACTGAAACGAGCTTTGTCTTTCTGATCCAGGAAACTCAGATAAGGCGATCCCGATTCAACCCGATTTTCAGACAATTCTTTTTCCTTAATTTCCACAAAGCAGGAAACATAGTTCGGGCCTCCGGCCTTGATACCTCCGCCAAATGCAGAACGTTTCATTCCGCCAAAAGGCTGACGATTCACAATTGCTCCCGTAATTCCACGGTTGATATAAAGATTTCCGGCTTCTATTTTGTCTTTCCACAACGCTCTTTCCGCTTCATCCAGGGTTTGTAATCCGGAGGTCAGACCATATTCCGAACTGTTTACCATATCGATCGCTTCTTTGAGGTTATCTACACAGACAACAGACAACAGGGGCGCAAAAAGTTCAGTTCTGAAAGTATAACTACCGGGTTTTACGCCCCATTTGACAGTGGGTTTCAGGATGTATTTTTTCTCATCCGAGAATTCCGGCTCTACAAGCCAGGATTCTCCCGGTTCAAGATTTTCAATGGCATGGATTAATTTATCGTTGTTGTTTTCGATCATCGGCCCTACGATATTATTGAATTCCCAGGCGCTACCGGTCTGCATACTTGTAACGGCGTCTCTCAGCTTGGATTTGAATGTCGGATCGTTGTAGATGGCTTTATCGACCAACAAAAGCGAACATGCCGAACATTTTTGTCCTGCATTGCCGAATGCCGAACTTACGACATTCAATATCGCATGATCCTGATCTCCGCTTCCGGTAAGGATGATTGCATTTTTTCCGCCGGTTTCTGCGGCTAACGGACATTTCGGATTATTTTTCAACAAACCGAAAGCGGTATCTGTGCTTCCGGTAAGAATGACATGCTTGACCGAAGGATGCGAAGTCAGGTAACCGAGTGGTTCGCGTCCGTCGCAACAAACTATTTGCAGCGCATCTTTGGGAACTCCGGCGTCCCAGAAACACTGTACGAACTGCCGGGCAACCGGATAAGCGGAAGTTGCAGGTTTCAGGATCACGGAATTTCCGCCGGCCAATGCGGCAGCTACTCCTCCTACCGGGATTGCCAACGGGAAATTCCATGGCGGAATCACCATTACAATTCCCTTTGGAGTGATCTCCACCGTATCCAATTCCATAAATTTCTTCATCGTTATGGGATAAAAGCGACAGAAATCAATCGCTTCCGATACTTCAACATCTCCTTCCATAAAGGTTTTCCCGGTAATGGCCGACATACATCCGATGAGGTCTCCACGTTGAGCGCTCAGGTTGTGAGCTACCTGGTGCAGGATCCTGTTTCGTTCATCAACAGTTGTTTTACGCCAGTCGGAAGCATCTGCTTCAGCATTTTGCATCATTTTTTTGACGTCTTCCATTCCGGCCAATCCGGCTTCGCAAACACAAATCTCATTTCCCTGGCTACGATCATAGAATTTTTTCCTTTTCTCTGCTACAACAGTTTCGTTTCCGATTTGTACGGGAATGAAATAAGGTTCGTCCGATTCTTTTTTCATCCATTTTTTACGAATATCTTCTGCCCACCTGTGATTTGGGATCAGGTCGAAATTGGTGTCCGGCTCGTTATGGAACACGTTGATCTCTTTTTCCGGCTCAGGCGGATTATTCCGATCCTGTTTACGGAATGGAACTGCCTGTATTTTATCTTTCAATTCGTATGCCTGTTTGAATTGATCATACAAAAAATTCCAATGTTCCGAATCCGGTTTGAGGTTGAATGAATAACTCAGGAAATTATCTTTTCCCGTGTTCTCATCCAAACGGCGCACCAGATAGGATACGGCATTCAGGAAATGCTCATTCTTAACTACCGGAGTATATAAAATGATCTGTTTATTCAATTTCCTCATAACCCGGGGCAGATGGTTAGCCATGCCTTCGAGCATTTCGAATGTCATACAGTCCGTCACACCATTGATCTCGCTCAACAAATGGGCGTATGCTATGGAAAAGAAATTATGGGAAGCAACTCCGACATGTACTACTTTGGCATTTTCAGACAGCAGCGCACGATCCAGGATGTGAAGGTAATTGGCGTCCACTTCTACTTTAGCCGGCAACACCGGATTTTCCCAACCACGAAGGGAGGACACAACAGTTTCCATCTGGAGATTTGCGCCTTTCACTAGACGCATTTTAACCGGCGCCCCTCCGTCTTTCACCCGTTTGTGTGCAAATTCAAGTAATTTCGTTTGGAAATTCCATGCATCCGGGAGGTAGGCCTGTACAACGATCCCTGCACGATAGTTTTTGAACTGGGGCAAACTCAATGTTTCAATGAAAAGTTCTAAGGTCAGATCAGTATCCTTGTACTCTTCCATATCGAGGTTTACGAACTTCGGATGGGAATTCCCGTCTTCATCAATGTATGGAAAGTCTATTGCTTTCTGATAAATAGCGATCAGCCGTTTGCTCAGTTCGATCTTACTTTGCTCATAATTCAACGGATGTATCTGGGCATAAATGCCTGATATTTTTATGGAAATATAATTGATATTAGGATCCTCAAGGGCTTCAAGATAGTGATGATAACGTTTATCGGCCTCTCCGTCACCCAACACAACTTCGCCCAGCAGATTCACATTCTGTCCGATTTTTTCTTTTTTACGGGATTCCAGGTGACCCTTCAGGATGGGTTGTGCCTCGTTGATAATTACTTTATTCGTATCGCCACGCAACCGTTTTTTGAAAATAGGCATCGCAATCCAGGGGAAACGGTAACCGATGATTGCAAACATCTTTATTAAGAATGCGTCTGTAGAATTAAAAAACTCGGGAACGCCATAACGATCAATCAGTATTTTCATCCGCAGCGCCAGCTTTTTGTTGTTCCGTATCTGGGAGGATTCATCCAGCATTTTGGACAGCAAAAGCTTGTCATTGGGTTTTTGCACCAGGATCGCATACTTGCGTTGTTCTTTTAATTCATCTTTTGTCAACTCTTTTTCCGATTGGGAAAGAAATTCTCCGGCCCAATCATGTACTTCTTTAACAGAAACTTCTTTCATAAAATTGCGTTTTTTCAGGGTATAAACTGTGATATTATCATTCCGCCATCATTTCTCATTACGTGAGAAACGGCAGTGGAATGACTATTTGTTCAATCATTTTCAAAAATTTGTGGTATGATCAATAATATATTCCGGACGCTCCTTGACTTCATCAAATAATATTCCTATATATTGTCCTAAAACACCGATAGTCAACAATTGGATCCCTCCGAAAAAAATGACGATGATCATGATGGAAGTGAATCCACTTTCAGCATTGGTATACCCGAAAATTTTCCCAAAGGCATACCACAATGCGAGTAAAACGCCAACACATACAGCAAGAAAACCAAGACTGACGGAAAGCAACAAGGGTTTTTTTGAAAAATACAGTAACGCCTTGGATGCAAACGAGAGCATTTTCCGCAAAGGATATTTGGTTTCTCCGGCGTAACGGGCTTCTCTTTCATAATAAAAAGGGACTTGCTTGAATCCAACCCATGAAATCAATCCCCGGATGTATTTTCCCCGTTCTTTCATGCGATTGAACTCTTCTACTATACGGGCGTCTATCAGTCTGAAATCTCCGGTATCCAACGGGAACTTAACCTCCGACATACTATTCATGGCTCTGTAAAACCTCCTTGCAGACCAGAGTTTGAATTTATTTTCTCCCGCCCTGCTTTTGCGCACACAATAAACGACATTGGCCTGTTCGTCTTCCATTTTCTGTAAAAGATCGGGAATAATTTCCGGAGGATCCTGCAAGTCGGCATCAATAATCACTGCCAGTTCTGTCTTACAATGATTTATGCCGGCTGTAACGGCGGCCTGATGGCCAAAATTACGTGAAAAATGGATGATTTTAACGTTTTTATCGTGAACGGCTATCCGGGATAATATCCCAAGGGTATCGTCCGAACTTCCGTCATTAATGAACAGGATATGCGATTCCAGGTGGGTTAGTTGTTGCAAAACTGCATGGATACGGTTATATGTAACCTCAATAACGGCTTCTTCATTATAGCACGGCACAATTACACTCAATGACTTCATATTCTACTTTTTGAAGGTATAATATTTGTTACAAAAAAAATTAAGACCGGTATAAAATACAATCCCAATTAGTTGACAAATATAAGAAGAAGTTACGATATAATTTGCACCTAAAGCATTAAAATCAAATGTAGGGATGGAGACATATTCATTCAGGGCTAAAACGGCTCCCAACTGTAATGCATAACAGAACCCAAAAGCCAGAACGAATTTCAGAAAACCCGTTTTCCAGTCACTTCTACTCTTGAAAGTCCAGTTCCGGTTAAAGATAAAACTGTTAATAAGTCCGACGGCATATCCTGCAAAGTTGGAGACAACCATCTGTATTGAGGTGGCTTTATCTTCAGAAACCACACCAAACCCGAATTTGAGGACAGTCCAAATCACAACAGCGGTCAACAAAGTGTTCATTACTCCTACGATTCCGTATTTGAGTAACTGATAAATAGTATTTTTATTCATTCTTATGCAATTCTATCTGGATCTGCTTTTCGTTATACCGCCACATATTCGTTACGACAAACGACCGGTTGATAAAATCTCCATACTGGTTACATTCTCCCAGGGCTTCTTCCAGCATCTTCTTAATATTGGCTTTTAAATCGATCAGAAACACCACGGTAAAATAGTTTTCCTCGATTTCCAGTTCTTCTGTTTCTCCTCCATATTTATGGATATGGAACGGAATTTCTTTCCCGATCAATTCGCTCTGATAGGCGGAAAATGGTTTTAAATCATTCGATTTGAATAATGAAAAGAACCTCAGGCTATGGCCTTTTCCTCCTAAACCGGTGGAAATAAAAACTTGTTTTTGATCGGAAAATTCAGACTCCAATGTTATTTTAGCCTGGAGAAGCGCCATAGCCATCCAATCATCTCTTTCACTATGCTCTTTCGAATAAGTTTCCAATGCACGATAGGCCTTCACATCGCCGGAAACCGCAAGGTATGCCATGGCATATTTCCGTTCTCTCGCAGTTGCCGAGACATCATTCAACACCCCAATCTGACTGCCGACCGCATTTTTATCAATTGATTTCCGCACACCTTCGGAGAAATTAAAATATTCCATCTGTTTTTCCACGGGAATATCTGTTTCCAACACATGAAAATTACCTTTCAGCGATTCTAAAGATTGTTGAAATTCATCAAATATGTCATTGTTATTTTTCATTCCTACAAAGATAAAAAAAATTCGTCATTCCTCGCTTCAAAATCCATCTTTCAGGTAGTTAACAAATTAACAAATTTCCGGGGACAGAAGTTGTTAACCTCTCCAAATATAATCTTTTTCACCTCTGATCAAGCGACAAACTGCAATATATACATCAAATACCGGTTGAAAAAAATCAAATAGCAACAAAGTGGAATAAAAATGCTCTACATGTAACATTTTCCCGGCTTTATTAATTACCAGTATTTGAGTTAACGAACGTATCAGGAACAGTCCAAGAGCCACTACAGGCGAGAATAACTGCGGCCACCCGCAAATTCCCAGGCAGAGTAATGCACTCCAAAAGAAAACCCTTGACCAGGATTCAAATCTCCAAAATGCGACCGGTCCCTTTTTGTAAAATTTTTGAGTGGTAGACTGACATAGACGGATTTCTTCCCAAATTCTGAAATCGTCCAGATGCATTGTCGCCAGGCTGTCCTCCGAAATTTCAACGGCAACATTATCTGGTGTTGCTATCTGATTGATAAACAGGTCATCCTCTCCTGCCCGCAGATGCATGAATTTAGCATATCCCTTGTGTTCAAAGAAATGTGATTTCTTATAGCCCATGTTTCGCCCGACTCCCCGGTAAGGATGATTCTTAATGGCAAGTGAAAGGTATTGCAAGCCATTGATGAGGTTGTCATAAGCTGCAAATTTGGTTTTGAGACCGGTACTTTTTGAAAGCGGACTAAATCCAAGGACAATGGTTTTATCGCCGGAAAAATTCCGGGACATCGACCGGATCCAGTCTGGCCCTATTAGTTCACAGGGAGGTTCCGTAAATATCAGATAATCGTATCTGGCGGCTTTAATACCGATTGTCATTGCCAATTTTTTACGGCTTATGTGTTTAGCTTCTTCCGGGATATAAGTGCGGTACAAGTGTTTATATTGTTTTTCTAAAATTCCTAAAACTTCATCGCTTTCGTCGGTTGAACCGTCATTTATCACAATCACTTCATACTGAGGATAATTTTGTTCCAGGATAGAAGGCAGGAAACGCTTCAGGTTTTCCGATTCGTTCTGCGAACAGACAATCACTGAAACCGAAGGCGTCGTACCTGCCGGAAAATCATTTCCCCTGATTTTTCTTTTCTGATACCACAATGGTTCAGCATAATAAACCAAAAGATAAAACAGCTGTATCAGGAAAAAAAACCCCGATACACAAAGCAATATGATCTCTGTCCGGCTTAACTCAAAAAACATATCTTTCAACTTTATAATAAATCCGAAAAATAAGCTTTCGGTAATTTTCTACAATTGTATTGCATTGCCATAATCTCTCCGTAAGCGCCTGCGGAACGCAAAGCAATGAAGTCTCCCCTCCCGGCGCCATTCAAATCGACGGCCTTTCCGAAACAATCGGACGACTCGCAAATAGGGCCTACTACATCGTAAGTTTCGAGAGGTTCTTCGGATGTAATATTTTCCATTTTATGATATGCTTCGTATAGCGCAGGACGGATCAGGTCCGTAAATCCGGCGTCAAGTACTGCAAATTTCTTGAAAGAGCCTTCTTTTACATACAAAACCCGTGATATCAATGAACCGGATTGTCCTACAACCGAACGTCCCGGCTCAAAATGAACCTGTTGATTTGTCAAAGGTTTAAAATGCTTATGAAAAACTTCAAAGTAAGACTTGAAATCAGGGATGGCATTTCTGTCCGGATGCTCATAATCAATGCCTAAACCGCCTCCAAAATTGATATGTTCCACTATCATCTGACGGTTCAACAGCCGGTCTTGTATCTCTCTCAATCTGGAACACAAGGACTTAAACGCATCCAGATCCAATATCTGAGATCCGATGTGGAAATGAATTCCGATCAAACGGATGGAAGTCAATGAAGGTATTACGTCCAAAACGCCATCCAATTGATCCAGATTGATCCCGAACTTATTTTCTTTCAATCCTGTGGTAATATGGTGGTGGGTATTTGCATTGACCTCCGGATTAATTCGCAATGCAACCGATGCAACTTTAGCTTTTGCAGCGGCCAATTCGTTGATAACATGTAATTCGGGAATGGATTCCACATTAAAACAGAATATATTGTTATCCAATCCTGAATTAATTTCCCAATCAGCTTTTCCAACTCCGGCAAATACGATTCCCGACGACGGGAAACCGGCATCCAATGCGGCCTGAATTTCTCCTCCGCTCACGCAATCGGCGCCCAATCCATATTCTCTGATAATAGACAGGATGCGGTGATTAGCGTTGGCTTTCACAGCATAATGTACATGATAATCATACTTCTTTGCTTCCGCAGCAAGAGTTGTCAATGTCTCTCTCAATAAATCCGTATTATAATAATAAAACGGTGTTTCGATATTCTTAAATTTTTCTACCGGAAATTGTCCTTTCATCGTAAAAATCGTGTATACTTGTTCTATTTAATTCGTAAAAAGGTTATCACTCAAAGCCTGTAAAGCTTTCTTTTTATCACTGGATTTCACCAGCAATGAAACATTATAATTACTTCCACCATAAGAAATCATCCTGACCGGTATATCTTTCAAGGCGTTGATTATTTTAGCTTCAAATCCGAGATTTTCCCATTCCAAATCCCCGACAACGCAGATGATAGTCATATCCGGGTCAATTGTAACGGTTCCGTATTTTTTCAGGTCATCCATGATTTCCTGTAAATGTTTCTGATTATCGATCGTGATGGAAACTCCCACTTCAGAAGTTGCAATCATATCAATGGAAGTCTGGTAATTTTCAAATATTTCAAAAACCTTGCGTAAAAATCCGTAAGCCAATAACATACGACCGGACTTTATTTTTATCGTCGTAATGTTATCCTTAGCTGCAACCGCTTTGATGCTCCCTTTATCCATCCGGTCGGATATCAGGGTTCCGGGAGCGTCCGGTTGCATGGTATTGAGCAGACGGACAGGTATACGATTCAGTTTTGCCGGCAATATGCAGGTCGGATGCAGGATCTTCGCTCCAAAATAAGCCAATTCTGCCGCTTCTTCAAACAGCAGGTTACGAACCGGAGATGTTTTGTCGACATACCTCGGATCATTGTTCTGCATGCCATCAATATCCGTCCATATCTGAATTTCCTCAGCCTGGATCGCAGCCCCGATCAAGGATGCGCTATAATCGCTTCCTCCCCGTTCCAGATTGTCTATTTCTCCGTAGGCATTACGGCAAATATATCCCTGAGTCACGTATATATCACTCTTTTGATTATCAATTAATTTATTCAGTTTATCTCTGATATAAACAGGATCCGGTTCCGAATTTTTATCTGTACGCATAAAATCCAAAGCAGGGATCAAAGCCGAATCAATATTCTGTTCTTCAAGATATAACTGAATAAGGGAAGACGAGATCAATTCTCCCTGGGCTAAGATCACCCGTTCTTCAAATAAGGTAAACAAGTCTTTGGTGTATGAACGGATGGATTCAAAGTACTCATACAGTATTGTATTTGCCTTTTTCCTGAATTCGTCAGAGGCATAAAGCTGCTGAACATGATTTTGATATGCACGTTCCAATTGATTTATAATCTCATTAGCTCCGTCCGGATTTTTTTTATACAAATAATCCGAAATCTCAACCAGTACATTGGTTGTACCAGACAATGCAGAAAAAATGACAATTTTTTGTTCTCCATTGTTTATCAACCGGACAACATTTTGGATGCGTTCTGCCGAGCCGATAGAAGTTCCGCCAAATTTTAAGACTTTCATGTTTTTACGTTTTTACGTTATACGTTTTACGTTATACGTTTTACATTTTACATTTTACATTTTACGTTTGGCTTACGCACGCCTTCAACGTATAACGTAAAACGTAAAACCCAAATTATATCGTTATATCTTCGAATTTCCCGTCATTACATCTTTTAACCCTGGCCGGAAAATCCTGCACCAGCTGATGATTATGAGTCGACATGATCACGGCAGTTCCCGTTTCACAAATCTCGTGTAACAGTTTGACGATTTGTCGCCCGGTTTCCGGATCCAAATTTCCGGTAGGTTCATCTGCCAGAATAATCTGGGGAGCATTGAGCAAAGCCCGGGCAATCACAATCCGTTGTTGTTCTCCTCCCGATAATTCGTGTGGATGTTTGTATCCTTTATTCAACATTCCGACCTGAGTCAAAACCGCCGAGATCCTTTTTTTGATAGCGGATTTATCTTTCCAGTCTGTAGCTTTCAGAACAAACTCCAGATTTTTTTCAACGGAACGGTCTGTCAGAAGCTGAAAATCCTGAAATACGATGCCAATCTGGCGACGTAATGCAGGAATGTCTTTATTCCTTATTTTTCTGAGATCATAATTGAAAACGAACGCCTCGCCTTCCGGCACAGGCATTTCACAATACATGGTCTTAAGCAAGGTGCTTTTCCCCGAACCGACTCTTCCGATAACGTACAGGAACTCCCCTTTCTTCACTTCAAGACACACATCTCTCAATATGACGTTTTCTTCACGACAGATCTCTACATTCTCATACCTGACCAAGGCATCGTTTTCCATATAGAACGCTTTACGTTATACGTTTTTACGTTTTACGTTTGGCTTACGCACGACAAATGTGAAACGTATAACGTGAAACTCATAACTTATAACTATTTAAAAACTAAATTACAAAGTTAGTATTTTTTTTCGATATATGTCTTTCAGGGAGTGTTTTTTAGTCATTACTAATTGGGTTTTCGATTTATTTGCCTATATTTGCCAATAAATAATATGGAAAATGTGATTTATTTCACACAATCCACACAATTTCCGTGAATATGAAAATAGAAAGAAAAGGAATAAATTCGCTTATTGCATGGAAAAGTAAGGTATACCGCAAGCCGTTGATATTACAGGGAGCAAGGCAAGTGGGCAAAACATGGTTGCTGAAACAGTTTGGTAAAACTGAATTTGAAGACATGGCAGTTTTCAACTTCGATGGGAATCCGGATTTGAAACAATTCTTTGCCAATACAAAAGACACGAAACGAATCCTGCAAAATCTTTCGTTGGTACATGGTAAAACCATTCAACCTCAAAGGACTTTGATTATTTTCGATGAAATTCAGGAATGTAACGATGCGCTGAACGCATTGAAATATTTTTGTGAAGACGCTCCTGAATATTGTATCGCTTGTGCCGGTTCATTGCTGGGCGTGTCCATGAGCCGGGGCGCATCTTTTCCTGTGGGTAAAGTTGACTTTATGCAAATCTATCCTGTATCATTTACGGAATTTTTGGCTGCTGCCGACCCGATGCTTGCCAATTACCTGGATTCCATAAAAACTATTGAACCCATACCCGACCTGTTCTTTAACCAACTGATCGACAAATTCAAAATGTACTACATTTCGGGAGGTATGCCCGAAGCGGTGGTTGCTCTTCTTGAGGAAGGCGATACGGCACGGGTACAGGAAGTATTACAGGCCATATTGAATGCTTATACGCTTGATTTCAGTAAACATGCAGGAAATAAAGATATTCCGAAAATTAACTATATCTGGACTTCCCTGCCCTCGCAATTAGCGAGAGAGAATAAGAAATTCCTTTATCAAACAGTAAAGCCGG
The DNA here is from genome assembly GCA_031267385.1 of Dysgonamonadaceae bacterium. GTDB lineage: Bacteria > Bacteroidota > Bacteroidia > Bacteroidales > Azobacteroidaceae > BNXB01. Next base: position 19,777 of record JAIRZF010000024.1, read on the forward strand.
GGGCACGGGCGCGTGATTATGAAGATGCGCTACTGTGGCTTTTGCATGCCGGGCTTGCCTATCAGGTTTACCGTAGTAAAAAACCGGCTTTACCCATCAAATCGTACGACGACCTGACCGCTTTCAAAATCTATTCGCTCGATGTGGGGTTGTTAAGGCGACTGTCGGGTTTAGCTCCCGGCGCCATCGCTGAAGGGAACCGCTTGTTGGTAGAATTTAAGGGCGCTTTAACGGAAAATTATATTCTGGAAAGCCTTGTGCGGCAATTTGAAGAAATACCTCGCTACTGGACTTCGGGAAACCGTGCCGAAGTCGATTTTCTGATACAGGTTGAAAATAATATTATTCCGGTAGAAGTAAAATCCGACGAAAATATTACAGGCAAAAGTCTTACTTTCTATCGTAAAGAGTTTTCGCCAAAATTGAGTATTCGCTATTCCCTCAAAAATCTAAAACAAGACGAAGGATTGCTTAATATCCCGCTATTTATGGCTGATTATACGGATAAACTCTTGACGATGATATAACAAGAGGAAGTGTTTTTTACGTTATACGTTGTACGTTTTACGTTTTACGTTTGTCGTGCGTAAGCCAAACGTATAACGTAAAACGTAAAACGTACAACTTACTTATTATGTCTTTTCTTCAACTCTCTTGCAAGATCTTCCAGGCCAAAACCTTTATAGGTCAGCATCACAATCAGATGATAGATCAGATCCGATGCTTCATAAATCAAGCGTTCATCATCACCATTCATTGCTTCAATGACGGTTTCGACGGCTTCTTCGCCAACTTTCTGAGCCATTCGCCCGATTCCTTTGTTGAACAAAGTAGTCGTATACGATCCCTCCGGCATCTCCTGGCGGCGACGTACAATAAATTCCTGTAAATATTTGAGGAACATCACATCTTCCTCATTTTTTTCATTGAAACAAGTATCTGCTCCGGTATGACAAACCGGACCTAACGGATTCACTTTTATCAGTAATGCATCGCCGTCACAATCTTCATCGATGGATACGACATTCAGAAAATTCCCACTTTCTTCACCTTTAGTCCACAAACGATTCTTTGAACGGCTAAAGAATGTCACCTGCCCGGTCTCTTTTGTATGACGAAGCGATTCCGGGCTCATATAACCTAACATCAACACTTTACCTGTACAGGCATCCTGAATAACAGCAGGTATAAGCCCATTCATTTTATCGAAGTCCAATTGCATATTTTATTTTTTATTTATATCCTTGCGTTATCTGAAACGCAAAATAAACTGCAAAGTTACGATTTTTTTGGAATAAATCTGACTATTGTTTTATAATATCTTTAGTATCATTGTAAAATTGCATCATCAGTTTTTTATTTTCATCGCTGATAGAATAGCGTTCCGGATTACTCAGATAAGTGTTAACAGGAATAATCCGGTATACCTGAACATTTTTTTCGGGGTAACGATGCACCCAAAATGGTTCATAGTTGTGTGAGAGAAGGCTGACGACACCTTCCGTCCTGGTTAATGTTACTTCAAGCGCAATACCGCCATCACTGTAACGCCAACGTTGATTGGAAATGAAATTTCCGAGGGAATAAGCTACAAGTACGGAATCGACAGAACCAACGGAATCAATGGCATTACCGGGTATTTTCACAATGGGTTGTACAACATGAGGATGCGCCCCGACAATGAGATTACACCCATTTTTTGCCAAAAAAGCGGCAAGCCGGCGTTGTGTCGCATTTTCTTTATGGTGGTATTCTTCACCCCAATGGATATAAGTAATGATATAATCGGGATTTAATGCCCTGGCCTTGGCTAAATCGGCGGCTATCCGCACAGTATCGGTATAATTGATCCTATTGGGTAACTTTGCCATCGCCATATTCGTGCCGTAAGTATAATTAAGAAAGGCTAACCTGAAATTATTTTTTTCCATTATCAACGGATGACCGGCTTTCCACGCAACTGAATCCTTAAATGTACCCGTATGCGGGATTCCAAGGCTATCCAGTACATCAATCGTACTTTCCAGCCCTTTTCTGCCACGATCCATCATATGATTATTCGCCGTTACCAGCATATCAATTCCCATATCTTGCAATGCAACAGCCATTGAATGAGGACTTGAAAATGCCGGATAACCCGTATACGGTTCTCCTGCAAATGTCACTTCAAGATTCGCTATAGCCAGGTCAGCCGATGAAATATAGTCTTTCATTCCCTCAAAACCCGGGGCATAATTGTAACAACTGTCTCCACCATCGCGCCAGGCTCCCTTAATCTGATTACCGTGCCCCATCACATCACCGACAAAAACCAGTTTGATACTATCTGTAACAGGAATATTGTCTGTAACAAAATTGTTACCGGCGCCGCTAACACTACAACTCCAGCCTATAATTTGTGTCAGGAAAAATACTACACAACCAACAATAAGTAAAAATACGAAACTTTTTTTCATTTTTCATTTATTTCGGGACTGATTCCGCAAACCCATTCGGAGATGATCGGAAGTTTTTGTGCCGCAGCATCACCCTTAAATCCTTGAATATCATTGAGGGAGACTAATTCTAAATACTTGACGAGCATAAGTCGTGCCAAAGGTTTATAACTCCAATGCCATTTTTCTTCCTCATAACCGAAAGGACGTTTTTCCCCTTTGGACGTATAGGATTGGACAAAGCCATAGCTTGCTGCATTTTCCTTTAACCATTTATAGACTTTTTTCCCTTTTTCCGTTTCAAAATAAGATTCATTGATACTGTTCAGGTCAATATCCGTTCCCCAATGATGCCGTGAAGTTCCGGGCATTGAGCGGTATTGCAGTACAAACCTGGCCTTTTCAACATCATCAGAAAAATGCCTGTCTGTCCGAGGATTATTCCATCGAAGCTCCCATTCGTAAACCTGCTCCCAGAAAAGACGGTGTCCGGATGTTACAACCAGCTTAACTCCATCAGACAAAGCCGCTTCATACATTTTCTTATATGCTTCATATACCGGATGAATCAGGTAAATATTCCGTTCCGTATGTTCTTTATCTACCTGAACAAACAAAGGATTATCTTTGCGTTTGACCTTTCCTAATAAAAAATTTTTATCTACATGTTCATTGATCCAGGCCTCATTCTTTATTTCAAACGTATCTTTTATTTCAAACGTATCTTTTTCTACATTTTCTTCCGTTTTACCGATGTCTTTTCCCGAAGAAAACCGACATCCTGTGATTATAAAAAAAACAAAAATAACACAGAACAATATTAAGAGATTCTTTGTCATATTAATACTCCATTTTCACATTCATTTTGCCCACCAAAGATAAACATTTTTCTATCTTTTTTGAAATTTATTTATCTATTTACCAAACTACCCAGATTCATCTGACATGAATTTTTTACAAAATATAGTAGCAAATAAACTTTTTTATGTAAACCATCGTGTTGGATAGATCTTAAGGATTGACTAATTATTATTTCTCTTTTATTTTAACCAGTAGCATATAGCCGATACCATAGTATGTTTTGATATAGAAATATTTTTTTAGAGGCGCGAGCTTGTATTTGATTGTCTTGATATAATTTGAAAGCATACAATTATTGTTTTCCGACCAACATTTCCAAATTGATTTGACTAGTTTTTCTCTATTGATGATTTGATTGGGATTTTTAAACAGAATTTTTAGTAGCTGTTCTTCCCGGTCTATTATCTCTATATCCTGATTCTTATAAGATAAGATGGAATTATTTATAGTTAGGATGTTATTTCCAAGTCTGATTTGGAAAATATTATCCGGAATGATTTGAGAATTGAGACGGTCTGTAATTTTATAATAGAGAAAATCCAGATGAAATCCCTTTTTTAGATGATCATTTCCTCCTGAAGAAAAAGAAAGGATCTGGTCTTCATCCGTATTTTCAGAGCCTGACATGAAGAAGATTGGAGTAATTTTGTCTTTCAAACGGATCGTTTTGGCTACTTCAATGCCATTCATTCCCGGCAATATAACATCCAGAAGTATGAGGTCGGGGACAAAAGATGCGTATAATTCAACACCCATATCGCCGTCATTTGCGACAATTGTTTCAAATCCTTTCAGGAGAAAGTATTCGTACAAGATTTCGCTGAAAGTTTCGTCATCTTCAATAATAAGAATCTTTTTGTTTGTCATTTTGTCAAATAACTGATAAAGGGATTTCTACGTAAAATACACTTCCTTTATCGGGTTCGCTATCGACCGATACATTTCCATGATGTGCTTCTATAACTGCTTTTACATAAGTCAGCCCCAATCCGAAACCGTCTTTTTTCATAACCTTCTTAGAGTTTATCCGATAAAATTTTTCAAAGATATGTTTTTTATCAGAAGAATTCATACCAATCCCTTGGTCTTTTACGGAAAAGATAAGTTTGGAGTTAACTTCGTATACTCGGATCGTTATTTGAGCCCTGCTGTCCGAATATTTAACGGCATTTTCCACCAGGTTATCCATGACATTGGTGAAATGGATTTCATCAGCAGTAAAATGATTGATGGAAGTATCTATGAATATTTGAATGTCGGCAGCATCCCGGTAATTTTCGGAGTACGCATTGATAAAATCCGGAATAGAGATTTGTTTCGGTTCCAGATCAATACGGTGGTGTTCGTTCCAATTTATTCTCATAATTTGTTGGTTATAGGCGCTTAGTCGATCCAATTGAAAATCTGCTTTTTGAATATTTGATTTTATTTTTTCAACAGAACCGGATTCTAAATAAATAGTTGTCATGTCCAGCAAAAGTCTGGCATTGGCAATCGGACGTCTGAACTCGTGAGTCATAGCATTGATCATACCCTGCCTTAAGTTTTCTATCTTTCGTTGAGTGAAAATGGTCTTTAAAAGATAGAATAAACCGGTGGAAGCCAGGATAATCAATAGGACAGACAGGATCAATTGAAGCAACATTTGCTTTAGAAAAGCCGGTAATCCGGAACTTACAAAAGCCCGGACACCAAGAGTACTAAGGATATCTATGGGCGTCATATCCGTAGAACAGGAAAAGCAATACCATCTGTCCGGTTTGCTGCTTTCCAGGAGCTTGTTGTTTTTCAGATCGTGGTATTCAACATAACTGGCATTAATCTGAAAATGATGTTTTTTGAGTTCGGATACGAAAATACTGTCTAATAATCGGAGGTTGATTTTCTCTTCATCCTTTAGAATAAATTGTATGATCTTTCTATCCGCATCCGGATCTCTCGGGTCGATATTTACATAAAGGGTAGAATCCTGGGTTGTTATTTTTTTTTTGATATATCCACGTTGATAATCTTCGGAAGTAAATTCAAATGTACGATAAAAAATGCCTCCCCCTAATTTATTGCTTCGATCGGATAACTCCATATCGACGGCTATTTCCAGCGCTTTTCTCATTTCCCGCTTCATTTCACTCCTCCAGACTTCGTACATATTGTATATCCAAAGGCCCTGGATGAGTGAAATCGCGCAAAAAATAAGCGTCGTAATTATTTTGGCATATTTAATTCTCTTGTTCACAGTCAATTAAAACGAGTAGAAAAAGTGAGAATTCATATAGAATTTAATTGTATTTATTTGAATTTTTTTTATTTTCTTTGCAAAGGTATTAATTTTTAATTTTTTAAATTATGGAAAGTAAAAAAAAAATGTTGGTAGCTTTAGCGGTTATCATTTTGGGAGTGGTCAATGTGCATTTTAGTTGGAATCCGGAAACTTCAGGTATTTTCATAGAAAATGTTGAAGCCCTGGCTGATGGAGAAAATGGAAACAACGTAAGGTGCTATATGTTGGGTAGCGTTGTTTGTCCGGCAGATATGATTGCTATTGTCTTTTATTATCATTATAAATGCTTGTAATAATAGCAAAAAGCCTATTGTTGAAGAAAAAAAGCTGATAGCGGGTAAAATTCTATCAGATAAAGTTTTTTCTCCTGATTTTATGATAAAGATTAATGATAAATTGGTTATTTCAAGCAGTTTATCGGATACTATGTTATATATTTACTCTTTGCCCTCATTGAGATATTTGAATAGTACCGGAATAAAAGGGAATGGCCCGGAAGACTTTCAACTCTTCCCTATGTTTTGTGAATCATCTAATGGTAGCGTATATGTATGGGGATATAATCCGATGACGATTAAAAAGTTTATGATTGACAATAATGGATCTTTGAACCTTGAAAATTTGATAAAACTGCCAAAGTATGAAACTTTTAATAATATGCATATTATAAATGATTCTTTATTTATATATTACCTGCCCGATTTGTTGAAAACAGTTAAATTTGATTTGAAAAATAATAAGGATTTGGACGTCATTCAAATGAAGAAAGAGGATCACAATGACTCCTATTTTTACATCAATAGAGGAACTATCGCTGTTAATGATTCGTTTTTATTGTATGGATATTTGTTTAAAAAACAGATCGACATATATAGAATACAGGATTTTGGAATGCGAAAAAAAATTGTGGGTAATTATAAATTTCAGAAACCGGTTTTAGGGGATTTTAATACGCCTGTTTATTACAGGAAAATAATAGCCGGACAACAGTTTTTTTATGCATTATGTAATGAAAACCTAAATAAAGAAGTTATTATGGAGGTTTATAATTATGATGGTTTGCCTGTTAAAAGATTTACATTTGATATACCTCCTCAATTACTCGTGGTTGACGAGGAGCAGAGTGTAATATACGGATATAACGATAA
>JAIRZF010000027.1 GCA_031267385.1 Dysgonamonadaceae bacterium
CAAACGGAGTGAAAAGAACAAGGAAAAAATTCAGAAAATTACATAAAAAATGAAAGCAGTATTTATACCATACAATCAAGCCTACAAGGAACGTTTGATTGAAATATTAGACAGGATGAATATTCGTGGTTTCACCAACTGGGATGAAGTACAAGGTCGTGGAACAAAAAAAGGAGAGCCTCACTACGGCGATCATGCCTGGCCTACACTGAATTCTGCCATCATCACGATGATTTCCGACGAAAGAGTAGAATCGCTACTGGCAAAGATCCATGAACTGGATATACAAACAGAAGCACAAGGAATACATGCTTTTGTCTGGAATATAGAAAAGATGGCGTAAAAAAACAGAAATAAACCCCGGCGCTGTAAAAAACACGTGTCTCAACGAAGTGAACCTCAAAAAGTTTTATCTGTTTTGGGGTTCACTTTTTTAAATGACATATCTTATTGAAAAATATTGTGTTTTTACATGTAAAAATATAATTAATACATTTAATTCAAAAAATCATTTTGGAAAATTTTTTATCAAACAGATTTTTTTAAAATGCTAATTACCAATATCTTAATTTTAATTTTGAGAAATTCTACACTTTAAATCAAAAAATATTTTTCTTTTTAGAATAATCAATATAAATTTGTATCGATTAAAGTTTCCCTTTTTACAATTCAAAATAATTTACTCCATGATACAGACAGTCATAAAACGAGATGGACGCATAGTCGGATTCAATGAAGACAAAATAACGGCGGCAATCCGAAAAGCAATGCTTCATACCAATGAAGGTGAAGACATAGAACTGCTCAGACAGATCACCGTCCGTATCGCCTGTTGCGGCAAAGAACAAATGAGTGTTGAGGAAATTCAGGATGCCGTAGAACTCGAATTGATGAAAAGCCACAGAAAAGATGTGGCAAAAGCATATATCTCTTACAGAAATCAAAGAAGTATTGCACGAAGAGCCAAAACAAAAGAAATGTTCCTCGAAATCATTGAAACAAAATCAAACGATATCACCAGAGAAAATGCCAACATGAATACCGACACTCCGGCCGGAATGATGATGAAATTTTCCAGTGAAACCACCAAACCATTTGTTGACGATTACCTGCTGGCCGAAGATATAAAAAATGCCGTGCGACAAGGTTATCTTCATATCCATGATAAAGATTACTACCCGACCAAGAGCCTGACGTGCGTACAACACCCTCTCGACAAAGTCCTGAAAAACGGTTTCTTTGCCGGACATGGAGAATCCCGCCCGGCAAAACGAATTGAAACAGCCGGAATTCTCGGTTGTATCTCTATGGAAACAGCACAAAATGAAATGCATGGAGGACAATCAATCCCGGCATTCGATTTCTACCTTGCACCATATGTACGCTCAAGTTATATCGAGGAAATTAAAATACTTGAAAAACTCTACGAACAAACATTTATTCACTTGCATCACGCTGAAATTCCTGATTTTGAAATTAAAACCCTGGAAGAACTGAAAGGAGACGACAGAATCGTACAACATGCTATCAATCAGACGGTAAACAGAGTACATCAATCCATGGAAGCTTTCATTCACAACATGAATACTATCCATAGTCGCGGAGGTAATCAGGTGGTATTCAGCTCCGTAAACTACGGAACCGACACCTCTCCGGAAGGAAGATGTGTTATCCGGGAAATACTTAAATCAACAGACCGGGGTGTCGGCAACGGAGCTACGGCGATCTTCCCAATACAGATATGGAAGAAAAAACGAGGAGTAAATTACCTTCCGGAAGATCCGAATTACGACTTGTACCAACTTGCATGTAAAGTATCGGCACACCGTTTTTTCCCGAATTTCCTGAACCTTGATGCGACGTTCAATCAACACGAAAAATGGGATCCGGAAGATCCGAAACGGTATGAATATGAAACAGCAACCATGGGTTGCCGCACACGTGTCTTTGAAAACCGCCACGGAGAAAAAACATCCATCGGACGGGGAAATTTATCTTTCTCCACCATAAATCTGGTTCGGATCGCAATTGAATGTATGAATATCGAAAAAGAAGAAGATAGAATTAAAAACTTTTTTGAAAAACTGGACGAAATACTCACCATGAGCGCCAGACAACTATACGACCGCTTCAAATTCCAGTCGACGGCACAAGCAAAACAATTCCCGTTACTTATGTCCTCTTTATGGGTCGGCTGCGAAAATCTCAAACCCAACGATACAATAAAAGACGTGATGATACACGGCACTCTGGGAATCGGATTCATCGGTCTTGCCGAATGTCTGGTCGCCCTCAGGGGAAAACATCACGGAGAAGATGACGCCTCACAGGAACTCGGACTGAAAATCGTGCAACGCATGAAAGACAGGGTCTCTGAATTCGCAAATCAATACAACCTCAATTACAGCGTGTTAGCAACTCCTGCAGAAGGACTCGCAGGAAAATTCACAGCAATGGATCGTAAACATTTCGGTATGCTCCACGGAATAACAGACAGGGACTATTATACGAACTCCAACCATATCCCCGTATATTACAAATGCGGAATGGCTCACAAAGCAAGAATAGAAGCGCCATACCACGATCTTACCCGGGGCGGGCATATATTTTACGTGGAAATAGACGGGGACGCCACCCACAACCCGGAAGCCATAATGAATGTCGTAGATCTGATAGACCGGTACAACATGGGTTATGGCTCCGTTAATCACAATCGCAATCGCTGCATGGATTGCGGATATGAAAATGCAGATGCTAAAATGGAAAAATGCCCCGAATGTCAAAGTGTAAACATCGACCGCCTGCAGCGGATCACCGGTTATCTTGTAGGTACGACCGACCGCTGGAACCATGCAAAATTATCTGAATTAAAAGACCGCATCGTACACCACTAAAAACAATGCTTTACATTCTTGACATCATAGAAGATACTATTGTAGACGGAACAGGATTGAGAACCTCTATTTACGGAGCAGGATGTCCTCACGCCTGCCCCGGATGCCATAATCCACAATCCTGGCATAAAAAAAACGGCAATCCGGTCGACACAGGAACCATCATGGAGGTCATCAACCGGAATCCGGTCGCCAATGTCACATTCAGCGGAGGAGAACCGTTCTCTCAAACCGAAGGTTTTATTGAGCTGGCGAAACGGATTAAGTCCGAAACAAATAAAACCATCTGGTGTTATACCGGATATCGCTACGAATCGTTGATGCTCCATCCAAAACACAAAGAATTATTGTCATATATCGACGTCCTTGTCGACGGCCCTTTCATTCAGGAACTGAAAGATGAAACCCTGAGATTCAGAGGTAGCAGCAACCAGAGGATTGTTTACATCAAGGATTTTTTTGTTTTTGAAACTGCCTTATGAAAATCACCAAACTATTTGTACCTTTGTAAAAAAATGTTTAAGCTAAAAAAATTGCTTAAGCAATGATGAAGTGATGATTGACAAGCTCTACACAACAATTTCCATTGGAGGAATGGGAGGAATACTCATGGTATTTGCTCTCGGTTTCCTGCTTCATCCCGTGCCGGATAATCTTTCATTGCGGAATTATCGTGTGGCATTGCGGATCATGGCCGGCGCCTACCTGTTTTTCCTTGCGATAAATATCGTGGAATGTTGTTATCATTCCGTCGAAACGCATGTGCCTCTTACACAAATGGTAACTCTGGTCGTTGCCTGTTCACAGGCCATTCTGTTTACCTGTACGCTGATCATGCTTGTCAACACCCGCTTCGTTACCCGTCGGCGGATTCTGACGGAAGTCATACCCGTACTGTTGTTCATTGTAGCGGCTTTCATCTCCTATTCCGTCTGTTCCGAAGCCGGTTTCCGGGTGTTTTTATACATTTTTGCAGCTTTCTACGTCTGCCTGCTGGTGCACTACGTCCGCATGTTTCGGAAAAATTACCGCCATTACCGTCTGCAAATGGATAACTTCTTTGCCGGCGACGAAGTGAAGCGGCTGCAATGGGTGGCGTTCTCGTTCCATGCCGCCCTGACGGTAGGTATTCTGGCGCTGGCGTCGGCGCTGTTCATGTCGGCGTTGGGGTCGTTGCTGTTTTCAATCCTGCTGATCGCTTTCTACATCCATTTCGGCTTCCGGTTGATCGGTTACACCTCTCAGTTTCCTTTTATCGAAGCGGCTATTACGGCAGAAGAATATGGGAAAGACGACAAGTTAGACCCTAAAGTGACTCTTTATATCGAAGAAAAATTAAAGACTTGGGTAGCCGAAAAATATTTCATCCGGCAAGACGTCACCCTCGACAGCCTGTCCCATCTGTTTTTTACCAATAACAAATACCTCTCTTCCTATTTCAATTCCGTGGAAAACAAGACATTTCGCGACTGGCTGAACGGTCTCCGGATAGAGGAGGCCAAAACCCTGCTCGTTGCTCATCCCGAAATAACCGTAGCGGAAGTTGCCGAACGCACCGGATTTTCCAATCCCAGCAATTTCGGACGACAATTTCTCAAACAAACAGGCTATAGTCCCAAAGTATGGCGCGAACAGGCCGGATAATACAGAAAAGAATCAGGGGATACCGCCTTTTTTTGTACGTTTACCGGGTCTTTCAACAATGGATAAAGATATGCGCTTAAGCAACTTTCAGAGACGGCAAAAAGTCTCAATCCGGCAAAAAACCCTCCCGTAAAACAGACTATTCAAAATGTGAATTTAAATATTTTCCTGTTTTGAATACTACCTTTCTTCTTCTCCTACTATTTTTGTACATATCATACATGTATAATTTCTAAAAAGACATATTATTTTATGACAACACAGAATCTCAATCACGGGGGCGCAACGATTGACGCCGCCCGTACGAACGCCCTAACAGGGCAATCCGTACAATCCGTAGGGGCGAATAATTATTCGCCCCTACAACAACGACAACGGCGTACAACCCGTACAGACGCAATGCATCGCGTCTCTACACCACCACGTACAGACGCGATGCATCGCGTCTCTACAATCCGTACAACAATGGCAACCATCGCCATTGCCCTAATCTGCCTCCTCGCGCCATTTGCCGCGACGACGGCGTATTCGCAGGTTACAGGTACGATAAACATGAACGACGCGGAGGTCGTATCAGCCTTGCAAATCAACAGCGGCGCTACCACAACCGGCACAGGCTGGAGTTGGGACGGCGTCGGCACGCTGACGCTTGGCGCAGGCTACGCAAGCGGTCCCATAGAGTTTATCACGACGGGCAACGTAAGCCTT
>JAIRZF010000081.1 GCA_031267385.1 Dysgonamonadaceae bacterium
TTCATCCATTCCGTCCGCTTGAAGCGAGCGGCGCAATTATTAAAATCCAGCCAATGCAACATTTCGGAAATTTCCGATTTGGTCGGTTTCAACTCCATCAAATATTTCAATAAATACTTCAAAGAAGAGTTCGGGATGACGCCAACCCAATACCGGGCGCGGAAAAACTAAGATAATTACGCAACTTCGTACCCATTATTAGCCTTATTAGACGAATTGACCTAATATTTGATACGTTTCATCCCATACCGTAAATAATTTAAGCCATACTTTTGTCGTGTAATAATTTTTAAATCTCAAAAATAATGAAAATGAGAAAAAACACGACATGTAAATGGAGGCCGCTAAGCAGGCAAAGTCTTTTCTTCTGTCTGCTATTGTCCTCGTGTATGTATGTTCCTTTGCGTATGCGCAAGGAAATGTGAATGTATCCGGAACCGTTACGGACACGAATGGAGAAGGATTGCCGGGAGTAAACGTCAGTGAGAAGGGAACCGACAATGGAACCAGCACCGGTTTGGACGGAAAATACAGATTGACGGTACGTTCCGGCGAATCGACGCTTCTATTCTCTTTTATCGGATTTATTGCACAGGAGCAAACCGTCGGAGACAAAACCGTCATTAATGTAACCCTATCGGAAGATACCCGATTACTTGATGAAGTAGTAGTTGTCGGCTACGGTACACAAAACAAGAAAACGCTTACCGGATCGGTAGCCGTGGTATCCGACAAGATACTGCGTGACAAAGGAACTATCTCGTCTCCGCTCCAAGCGATGCAAGGACAAGTTCCGGGAGTGATAATAACACGTAATTCGACGGCGCCGGGCGACGAAAGTTGGGACATGAAATTGCGCGGCGCTGTTTCAGCCAACAATGCCACGCCTTTGATTGTAATTGACGGAGTTGCGTATGAAAGCGTAAACGCGCTACGCAACATGAATCCCGCGGATATTGAATCGGTAAACTTTTTGAAAGACGCTTCAGCAGCCATTTACGGTTCGCGTGCAGCCGGCGGCGTAGTACTCATTACAACCAAGCGCGCACAAGAAGGAAAAACCGTGGTGGAATACAATGGTTCTTACACGCAAAAAAAGGTAGGCCTACAACCCCATTTGATGTCGATGAACCAATGGGCTGACGCGGTAATTCAAGCTCGTACCAATGACGGTTATACCGATAGCGACAGCTGGATACAATACGCCAAATTATCGCAACAATACGCCGGACGGTATATTGACTTTCAGCATAGCTCCAATCCTTTCACCAACGCATTTACCGATGTAATGGATATGCCTTTCGTTGATACGAACTGGACGGACGTCCTGTTTGGAGACGCAGGCTCTACGCAGCATAATTTGGCCGTTTCGAGTGGTTCGACTAAAAATGCGTATCGCCTTTCGCTCGGTTACATGTACGATGGCAGTAATTTGCAGTGGGGAGAAAATAACAACAATCGTTACAATATCCGGCTGACAAATAAAATGCAAGTTTCCGACCGGTTTGATATTCAATCCATGATTGCCTATAACCGGCAAGATCAGGTCGTGCCGGCAAAAATCTCCAATGCGCTTACAAGCAGCTATCCTCAACCGGGACTGCCCGCTTCTACCGTTGACGGAAAACCCTATTCCTGGGGAACCTGGCTTTCACCGGTTTGGTTTGCCCAACTGGGCGGCGACAATCGGCTGAAAGTATCGGAAATAAATATCAGCGAAGAATTTACCTTTAATCTGCTAAAAGGCTTGGATTTGGTTTCGAATGTCGGTTACAATACATCTACAGCGACGCGCGATATTAAGAACTTGGCAATCAAATCATTTAATTATGCGGGAACACGTGAAAACCAGAACGTAGCCGTTTCGCAACAAGCAAACACCAGCTACGAAAAAACAAGCTCCCGCCGCGATTTTTATTCCCTTTCCGCCTACTTAAATTATAAAAAATCGTTCGACAATGTGCATAACATCAATTTAATGGCCGGTACGCAGTATGAACTTACGCAATATGATTATTTTGGCGCAATAGTAAAAGATATTCAACCCTCGTTGGACGCCCTTAATGGCGCAGGTGATATTACGCTTAAAGATAATAAGGGTACAAAATGGCACGAAGCGATTATGTCGTATTATTCGCGTTTGAATTACAATTACAAATCAAAATATCTGTTGGAGGGGATGTTGCGATACGACGGATCCTCCCGGTTTTTGACAAACCGCTGGGATTTGTTTTGGGGCGTTTCGGGCGGTTGGATTATTACCGAAGAAGCGTTTATGAAAAATCAAACTTTCCTCGATTACCTGAAATTGCGCGCTTCTTACGGCGTGGTTGGTAATCAAAGTGGAATAGACCGATACGAAGGACAACAACTTTATAATTTCACTTCATCAAGCGGAGCATTGATGGGCGATGGTAAAGCAACCATTATCAATACCAATGGAAAAATTGCCTCATTCGGACGAGAATGGGAACGAATTTACAATTACAACCTTGGTTTGGATTTTAATATTTTGCAGAACAGGCTTTCGGCTACCGTCGACGTCTTCCGGAAAAGGAACAACAACATGCTCATTACCATCACTTATCCTGGAATTTTGGGTGATAACGCCGGTTATTCCAATTCGGGCAAATTCGAGTCGAAGGGTTATGAAGGCCAGCTGAATTGGCGTGATAAAATCGGAAATGTCCACTACAATATTGGCGGCACATTCACCTGGTACGACAATAAATTGACCGACGTCGGCGGCACTTCCGTACTTGCAGCAGGATTTAAGGAACAACAGCAGGATTATCCGCTCAACAGTGTTTTCGGATATAAATATGTCGGAAAAATACAAACTCCTGAACAGCAACAAGAATATCTGGCAAATTATCTTACCGGAAATACAATCGGCTTGACGGATGCAATCCGCTTGGGTGATAATATGTTTGAAGATTCAAACGGAGACGGGATTTTGGATTATAACGATTTGCACTGGCTGGGTTCGGATGACCCGAAAATCTCGTACTCGATCAATCTGGGCGTGGAATGGAATAATTTCGACCTTTCGGTCGTATTTCAAGGTGCAGGTAAACGCACTATTTTCCGTACACAAGACAATAACTGGACCGTTCCAATGCGTGGCGTATATTTGACGCCAACCGACCAATCGGTAGGCAATGTGTGGTCGCCCGAAACGCCCGACGCACGCTATCCTACCTACACGAACAATAGCAATTTAAACATTTACAACTATCTCGCTTCTTCGTGGACGGTAGAAAACGGCGCCTATCTTCGTCTGAAAAATGTTACCTTGGGATACAATGTTCCAAAATCCATTCTGGACAAAACAAAATTTATCCAATCGTGCCGTATTTACGCCACCGGGGTTGACCTTTGGGAAAAAACAGCTATTCACGACGGTTGGGACCCCGAAGCAAGTCGTGGCGTGTCTGGAGTAGGACGCTATCCGTTTGTCCGTACGGTAACTTTTGGACTTAGTTTAACTTTTTAATTTCAATAATACATAGTCTATATGAAAAAGAATAAAATATATTTGATATTAGGGATACTATTGAGCATGTCTTCTTGCCTTGATTTAAACCCTTTAGACCAAATGGCTGACGGCAATATGTGGAAATCGGCAAGCGATTTCAAATATTTTGCCAACAACTTTTATGGATGGCCGCGCGATTTTACGCATATATACAACGATGGGCCTCATTCCGATTTGCGTTCCGATTTGATGATTCCGCTTACAAGCACGAATGTTTTCAGTCACGGAAACAATACAATTCAGGAAACGGATAATAATTATACCGACAACTACAACCGGATTCGCCGGACAAACTTGCTGCTGAAAAATGCCGCCGGCTATTCGGGTGGCGAAGCCATCGACCAATACGTTGGCGAAGCGCACTTTTTCCGGGCATATTGCCATTTTGAATTGGTACAGCTGTTTGGAAACGTGATAATCGTGAAAGAAGTGATGGATATTAATTCGCCCGAATTGCAGAAAACTCGCGACCCGCGCACCGAGGTTGTTGATTTTATCATACAGGATTTACGCGATGCTGCAAGTAAAATGGCGGAAACCGCGCCCGAAAACGGACGTTTAAGTAAATATGCCGCTTTGTCTTTCCTCTCGCGCGTAGCGCTTTACGAAGGTACCTGGCAAAAATTCAGAGGAGATGAAACCAAAGGAAAAGAATACCTCGGTATTGCCGCTACCGCCGCCCGGGAGGTCATTGACAGCCGAAGTTACGAACTGTTCAAGCCCGCTGCATTGGGCGAATACGCATACCGTTATCTTTTCACCCTGGAAGATGAACAAAGCACGCCCGTTCCGGGAATTAACAAGGCAAGCAACAAAGAGTACATCTATTACCGTCGCCACGATAACGATTTGAACCGCCCCAACATCAATATCACCCACGGCGCGGTAGGAAATGCTTTTCTGATTAACCGTAAATTTGTCAATCTTTACCTTTGCAACGACGGTTTGCCCATCGAAAAATCGACTACATTTCAGGGCTATGCCACCATGGTTTCGGAATTTCAAAACCGGGACAACCGGATGAAAAACTGTTTTCTGCAACAGGGCGAAAAGTTTTGGACAAACGACGCCAATACTTCGCGTATCGACTGGAAAGGAATGGACGGCGAAGACGCCAAAAATGCGCTTACCTGCAATGCAGCGGGCGGCAGCGGTTATCAAAACAAAAAATGGGGAACCGAACGCAGCGTAATTGATTATTACGAAGGTTACGACTTCCCGATTATTCGATACGCCGAAGTATTACTCAACTATGCAGAAGCCGTTTATGAACGCGACAACGCTATTTCCAACGACGATTTGGATCTTTCGCTCAATCCGGTGCGCAATCGCGTCAATGTGGAAATGCCGAAATTGAGTAACGAATTGGTCAGCGCCAACGGCTTGGATATGCGTACCGAAATTCGCAGGGAACGTACCGTAGAACTCTATTTTGAAGGCTTCCGTATCGATGACCTGAAACGATGGAAAACAGCCGAAACCGAAATGTTACAAGACATTTTGGGTATCAAATGGGCCGGTACGCAATTCGAAACGGCCTGGGGAACGCAAAGTACGCGCGCCAAAGATGCAGACGGCTGTCTGATTATGGAAAACGGACGCTCGTGGGGCGACAAAAACTATTTGCTGCCATTGCCTGCCGACCAGCTACAGTTAAATCCGAATCTGGAACAAAATCCGCTTTGGAATCAATGATTGAGTATTAATCTTTTAATTAAAAAATAGAAATATGAAAAGCTTTAAATATCACATGGCCGGTTTAATTGCCGCTTGCTGTATAGGACTGTATTCGTGCGAAAACGAAAAAGACCTGGAAAAACCCATTGAGGCGATTACCCTTTCGTCGATAAATATTGAGGAAACAGACTATCACGCCGATGCAACAACGGTTTATTTGTTGAAAGGACAGGAGTTGCAACTGAACTACACCCTTACCCCGGCAGAGAACGTTACTTTTCCTGAAGTTATCTGGACGTCCTCCGACGAGTCTGTGGCACAGGTATCGCAAACAGGAAAAATCACGGCGCAAAACAAGGAAGGGCAGTCTATTATAATGATTACGCCTGTCATTGGTTTCGGACCTGCCGCCGCTACGCCCGCCATCACGATAATCGTGTTGGATCACTATGTTTATATGAAGGAAATAAGGATAACCAATCCGCTGCCGGACGACGAAATGATTGACGTAGGGCAAACGTACCGGCTCAGCGCCGATTTTACAACGGAATCGGGCGATCCGGCTACTTTTATTCGTTATCATTGGACAAGCAGCGACCCCACTGTTGCCACGGTTGATAAAGAAGGCGTGGTACGCGGTGTTGCACAAGGCAACGTAACAATTACCTGTACACCCGATGATCAAAATCCCCAATCCGCCTCAGGTATAACGGCAACGACCGTTATCCGGATCCGGCAGATTATTCCGATAGAAACATTCGAAATCATCGCCGATCCTGAATTGAATGCATTGGGTTACGGACAGGAATATCAAATCCGGTTTAATGTCACGCCAATCGACGCCACCATTTCCTCCATTGTCTGGGAGAGCGACAATGCCGGCGCAATCAGCGTAGATAACGAAGGTAAACTGACCGTCAACAGTATGGACGCTGCCATGGCCGCTATTACGGCTACCGCAGGCGATATTGTAAAGACCGTGAATGTAGCGGTAGCACAAGGACGGTTGTGGTATTCATTCGCCGATAAATTTACACCGTGGACGGTAACAACCGCAGACGCAGCCGTGCAGTCGTCGGACGGAACAAAAACGACCATACAGATGTCCAATCCAACGAACGAAGGCAGCGCCAAACATCGCGGAGACGTCAATTTGGTTACCAATAACAGCGGGGTAATCTTGACGGTTCATCCGAATACCTATCGCTATTTGGCGGTAAAAATACAGTTCCCGACCGTACTCGTTTCAGGTAGTAATTCGAATGGCTGTATTAAACTCGAAATGTTCGATAATCCGCGTACAATTGGTCCTGTTTATACCGGAAATACCGCCAGCAACCAAAATAATGTATATACTCTTTTTGGAGCCGGTGAAATTTCCACTACCGAACCGAATATTCTTTATTTCGACATGCTGGAAACCAAATGGAGTGGTGAGTTTACCACCGGTACAAGTTCCTATAACCTTGTCCAGTTCAAATTTGTGATAGCCGACTATCCGGTGGCTGCTCCTTGGACTTACGATATTTACTGGGTGCGTACATTCAAAACATTGGAAGAACTGACGGCGTATATAAGTGCGGAAAATTAAAATAAACGATTGAATACAAACCCGGCCGGCTTTGGCCGGTCGGGTTTAATCACAAATGAATAAAATGAAAATCATGAAAAAAACATATAAATTTATTATTGCAGCCGCATTCGTTTGTTTCGGCTGTACGCAAATACAAGCACAATTAACGTGGAATCCATATAATTGGTTGGTAAAACAAAATGCA